>JANXQJ010000196.1 GCA_025356865.1 Deltaproteobacteria bacterium
CTGGACAAAATCAACGATGAAGTGGTAGAACCGGGGAAGGAACTTCCCCCGGGAAACTCCCCTCATCCGGTCACGCAGACCGGGGAACAGGGGGGTGAATGATTATGAAAAGGGGGGGGTGAATAAATCTGAAAACCGACATCCTGCTCCCCCCCGGGTCTGGCGGAAGTTTTCCTTCGCAGGGCGGCGATGGGCGATCGAGTTTTCGCCCAACAGCGCCTATATGGGGCGGAACTATCCTTTCCTGTACTGGATTCTGTTCCCTTGCGGGGGATTGCTCTCCTTCCTGCTGGCGCTTTATCTGCAGATAACATTCACCAAGCGGAGCCAGTTGGAACAACTCGTTTCCGAGCGCACGGCGAACCTCAGGAAATCCGAAGAGGCCATGCGGCAGCTCTCGGTGGCCGTCCAGCAGAGCCCTCTCGCAATCGTCATCACCGATACCCACGGAACGATCGAGTTCGTCAACCCGAAATTCACCCAGATGAGCGGATACGCGAGGGAAGAAGCCATCGGGCGGAATCCGCGGATCATGAAGTCCGGAGAAACCCCGCCGGAACTGTACCGCAAGCTATGGGCCACCCTGGGTCAAGGGGACGTATGGGACGGCGAATTTCGCAACAGGAAAAAAGACGGGGAGTTGTTCTGGGAACACGCGACGATCTCCCCCATCCGGAACGGGGACGGCGTCATCACCCATTACATGGCCATCAAGGAGGACGTAACGGAACAAAGGCGGATGAAGGATACCCTCCGGTCGACCGAGGAAAGGTTGAGGGAACTTGTCGCCCACCAGCGAAAGGTGCTCGAAGAGGATCGAACCCGGATCGCACGGGAGATCCACGACGAACTGGGACAGCAGCTTACCGTCCTGGGCATGGGCCTCTACGGGATCTTCGAGAAATTGCCCCCGGAAGAATCGTTGCTTGCCGGACAGGTCCAGTCGATGATCCACCTGATCCGGGAGACGCACGTGGCGGTCCAGAGGATCATCCGCGAACTTCGCCCCCAGGTCCTTGACGATCTTGGTTTCACGGCCTCCATCGAATGGCTCGCGGCGCAATTCAGGGCAAGTTCGGGAATTCCGGTCGAAGTGACTGTTCCCGGAAACCTGGTCGTGACCGGGGAAATCGCGACAGCCGGGTTCCGGATCATCCAGGAAGCGCTTTCGAACATCATGCGTCATGCCGATGCCCGCCGGGCATGGATACTGACGAAGGTGAAACAGGGCATACTGGTCATGAAGGTCAGTGATGACGGCAAGGGGATGGATCCCGACCAGATGGCCCGGAAAGGCGCCCACGGATTGATGGGCATGCAGGAGCGCGCCATGCTCTCGGGCGGGAAAATGAGGATTCGGCGGCGGCGGAACGGGGGAGCGGAACTCGTCCTGCTGATGCCGTTGAGGAAGGCTGCGGGGCAGGTGGTAAACGAATGATCCGCATCGTGCTGGTGGACGACCATCCCGTGGTTCGACAGGGGATCAGGCAAATGCTCGCGAGCCACGGCGATCTCGTCGTGGCCGGCGAAGCGGGAAACGTCGACGAAATGTTCTCGTTGCTGGCGGAGATGCCTTGCGAGGTCGTGATGCTCGACATCGGACTCCCGGGAAAAAGCGGGATGGAGGTGCTGCCGGACATCAAGAGGAAATACCCCCGCGTCGCGGTCATGATGCTATCCATCCATAGCGATGCCTTCTACGCCGCGCGCGCATTGAAGGGCGGGGCTTCCGGCTATCTTTCCAAGACGACGCCCCCCGAAGAAGTGGTCCTGGCGATCCGGAAGGTGGTCATGGGGCGAAGGCATGTCTGTTCTGCCCTGAGCGACCAGATCGCGGACATTCTTGCGGGCGACATGGACAAATCCCTGCACGAACAGCTGTCCGACCGCGAACTGGAGATCCTGCGCATGATCACCCGGGGACGCAAGCCGCAGGAAATCGCCGAAATACTCCGCATCGCCGTGGGAACCGTCGGAACTTACCGGACCCGGATCCTTCAGAAGATGGGCATGTCCAGCAATGCGGAGCTGATCCGATATGCCGTGGAAAACGGGTTGTAGCGTCGTCGGCACCACCGGAAAGCGCACGGCTGTATCGATTTCATATACGTCCCCCATCGGATCGCACACGATAGAATCTGTGTTTCCCCCCTGTTTCCCCTCGCATCTTTTTCCGAACAGTCAAAGGCAAGGCCGGCATTCCAACCGGCAGACCTCACAATCGTCGGGGGGAATATGTTCCGGAATCTTTCGTTGGGGACAAAGCTGATCACGGCATTCGTCGCCGTGGCGCTGATCTGCGGAATCGTCGGGACAGTCGGAATCCGGAACATCAGGCAGATCGCCGTCGCCGACACCCGCCTGTACGAACTGATGACCGCGCCTTTGGCGGAAATAGGCGAGGCCTCCACGAAATTCCAGCGGATGCGCAGCAACGTCTACGAACTCATCGATGCCAGGGACGCGGCCACCCGCGAGAAATTAATCGGGATGATCAATGATCGCCGGAAGGAAGTGGCCGAACATGCCGCAGCCTTCGAGAAGACGTTGTTCTCCGACGAGGGGAAGGCGACGTTCAGGGAGTTCATGGCGAGCCGTGAGAAATTTCGCGACGTGGTCGACAGGGTGATCGTTCTTGCCCGTGCGGGGAAGACGGAAGAGGCCGGTGTCCTTTACCAGACGGAAGGGAACAAGGTCAGGCTGGAGGAACAGGCGGCGATCCAGAAACTGGTCGATATCAAGGTGAAATATGCCAAGAAGACCGCCTCGGAAAACGTCGGTCTCGCCGATTCCGCCAGCCGGTTCATGTTCGGGCTGGTCCTCTCCTGCGTCGGGCTTGCGCTTGCCCTCGGGATATTTCTCGCGCGTTCGATCTCCCGGGCCCTGAACGAATCGGTCACGGCGCTTTCGGAAGGGGCCACGCAGGTTACATCCGCCGCGGGCATGCTTTCCCAGTCATCGCAGGGGCTGGCGGAGGGTTCTTCCGAACAGGCGGCATCCCTTGAGGAAACCTCGTCCGCGATGGAGGAGATGTCGGCCATGACCCGCCAGAACGCCGACAACGCCGGGCAGGCCAAAAGCCTCTCACATGCCGCGTCCCTTTCCGTCCGCAAGGCGAACGGCACGATGGGGCAACTGGTCGGGCAGATGGCGGAGATATCTTCGACAAGCCAGGAGATCGGGAAGATCATCAAGACGATCGACGAGATCGCCTTCCAGACAAACCTGCTGGCGCTGAACGCGGCCGTCGAGGCCGCCCGGGCAGGCGAGGCCGGTGCCGGGTTCGCCGTCGTGGCGGATGAGGTCCGCAACCTGGCCCAGCGCGCCGCGGGAGCGGCAAAGAACACCTCCGAACTCATCGAGGGGGCCATTCGTAAAATCAAGGACGGTACGGATCTCGTAGAGAAGACGAATGTCGACTTTTCCGAAGTGACGACGTCGGTCGGGAAGGTGACGGAACTCGTCGGGGAGGTATCGGCCGCCTCGTCCGAGCAGTCCCGCGGGATCACCGAGGTGAGCACGGCGATTTCGCAGATGGACAAGGTGACCCAGCAGAATGCGGCCAGTGCGGAGGAGATCGCAAGCGCCGCGGAAGAGATGAATGCGCAGGCCATGTCGTTGCAGGGGATCGTCCTCTCCCTGCAGTCGCTGGCCAACGGAGAAGGGCGCCATCACGGGTTCGCCATGGCGGAGAGCCGGGTTGTCGGCGCGATTTCATCCAGGTCTGGGGCGGTGGTGCGCGGACAGGCAGGAGCGCGGATTGCCAGGCATCCGGGCCCTGAGGCCCCGAGTTACGCCCAGTTGACCGAATTCTGAACCAGGCCGGCCGGGATGGCCGCCTGGTTTTAACGCTTGCCAAAGGCCCTTCATCCGGTATAGCATTCAACTCTTTCGGTTTTAACTTCCCGGACAGGGGATTCGTGTGACCCGGCTCAAGCTTATCTCAGGCAACGCAAACACCGACCTCGCCAAGGAGATCGCGGCGCACTTGTGCCTGCCCCTGGGCGCCACGGTGGCCAAGCGTTTCAGCGACGGCGAAATCAACGTCGAGATTCGCGAAAACGTCCGCGGCGCCGACGTGTTCATCATCCAGCCGACCTGCTTCCCGGCCAACGACACCCTGATGGAACTGCTCATCCTGATCGACGCGCTCAAGCGCGCGTCCGCCGCGCGGATCAACGCCGTCATCCCCTACTACGGATACGCCCGCCAGGACCGGAAAGTGTTGCCGCGTGCGCCCATCACGGCCAAGCTGGTGGCCGACCTGCTGACCGCCGCAGGCGTCAACCGCGTGCTCACGATGGATCTCCACGCCGGCCAGATCCAGGGCTTCTTCAACATCCCGGTCGACCACCTCTATGCGGCGCCGGTCCTACTCGAGCACATCAAGGCCAACTACGACGTCGAGAACCTCGTCGTGGTGTCGCCCGACGCGGGCGGCGTCGAGCGCGCCCGGGCCTTCGCCAAGCGGCTCAACACCACGCTGGCCATCATCGACAAGCGGCGCCTGGCGCCCAACGTCGCCGAGATCATGAACATCATCGGTTCCGTCGAAGGCAAGACCGCCATCATGCTCGACGACATCGTCGACACGGCCGGCACGCTGGTGCAGGCCGCCGACGCGCTTTCGGCCAAGGGCGCCAAGGCCGTCTACGCGGCGGTGACCCACCCGGTCCTCTCCGGCCCCGCCATCGAGCGGATCGAGGGCTCCAAGATCCAGGAGATGGTGGTGGCCAACACCATCCCGCTGGGCGACAAGGCCGCGTGCAACAAGATCAAGGTGCTCTCGGTGGCCAACCTGCTGGCCGAGGCCATCAAGCGCATCCATTTTCACGATTCAGTCAGTTCGCTGTTCGTATAGGAGGATAAAAGGCAATGGCAATAGTTGAATTGGCGGCTGCGATCCGTCAGGGTATCGGCAAGGAAGCCAACCGGAAGGCCAAGCACGAGGGGCGCGTTCCCGGCGTGATCTACGGCAAGGGCATTCCCAGCCGCAATCTCGAATTCGAGCGCCGTCCGCTCGAGAAATACATCTCCAAGGCCAAGCACGGCACGGTCATCGTCAAGATGAGCGTGGCCGACGGCGCCGACGTGAGCGAGTCGTTCGCGGTCCTCAAAGAATTCCAGTTCCACCCCGTGACCGACTCCGTGATCCACATCGACTTCTACGAAGTCGCGGCCGGCAAGAAGTTCAACGTCGAAGTTCCGCTTCGCGTCAAGGGCAAGGCGCCCGGCATGGAGTTCGGCGGCATCCTCGAGGTCCTGATCCGGTCGCTCGAGATCCGCTGCCTGCCCGACAACGTGCCCGAGTGCATCGAGATCGACGTGACCGGGCTCAACCTCGGTGATACGATCCACCTGGGCGAACTGGTCTTCCCCGACGGCGTCAAGCCGGTCGAGAAGGACGGCAAGATGGCCATCGCCGCGGTCCACGCACCGAAGGAAGAGGCGGTCAAGGTCGCTGAAGGAACGGAAGGCGCCAGTGTCGCCGCCGCCCCAGCCAAGAAGGGGAAGGGATAGGCACACGACCGGAAATAGGGATCCCGAGATCGCGCCCGGATTTGGGTCAGGTTTTGCCGCAACGATTGAGCCAAACCGGAGGCGTAGCCAAAAGCTACGGTGAGGATTTGGCGATTGAGGCGGGGCTAAAGATGGCCCGAAGACGGGATGCGAGATGGGATGGTTATTTCCGGTCGTGTGCCTAGGCGCCCCTCCCGCCTGATCGTCGGGCTGGGGAATCCCGGGCGGCGCTACGCGTCGACCTTCCATAACGCCGGTTTTCTGGCGATCGACCGCCTGGCGGCCACGTTGGGCATCCGGTTCCAGGCCGAGGGCAAGCTCGAATACGGCATCGGCGAGGCTTCCGGCGAGATCGTGATGCTCGCGCGCCCGCAGACCTACATGAACCTCAGCGGCACGGCGGTCGCCCCTTATTTCCGGAGCCACGCCGAATCGCCCGGCGACCTCCTCGTGATCCACGACGAGATCGACATCCCGCTCGGAGATATCCGGCTCAAGCGGGGTGGCGGTGCGGGCGGCCACAACGGATTACGTTCTTTGCAAACCGAGTTGTCGACGCCCGATTTCCTGCGGGTTCGCATCGGAGTAGGTCGTCCCCCTCCGGGTTGGGATGCAGCCGACTACGTGCTGGCCCCGATTCCCGAGGAATCGCGCGCTGTTTTCGAAACGTCCGTCGCTTCAGCGGCCGACGCCGTCCTCGACCTGCTCCGGGACGGATTCGAAAAGGCGTCGACGCGCTGGAACCAGAAGCGCAAGGCCCTCGTTTAGAGGGCCACAAGATTCCCCCGCGCGATCCGCGTAGGAGGGGAACATCTCCTTGCTCCCGGCAAACGACCGGGGGCTTGAACAGCCGAGAGGAGGATAATCGAACACGATGATCCGCAAGTACGAGACTGCCATTCTTTTCGACACCGAGGTTTCCGAAGACACCCGCAAGGAGTTCCTTGCGAAGCTGACGGGCATTATCGTCAACTACCAGGGTGAGGTGCTCAAGCAGGACGACTGGGGCACCCGGAGACTCGCCTACACCATCAACAAGAAGGTCAGCGCCTTCTACATGTTCCTCTACTACACCGGCGAGCGCGGCGTGGTCGAGGAAGTCGAGCGCAACATCAAGATCTTCGACGGCGTCCTGCGCCACATGACCACGATCTGCACCACCGAGATCAAGGCCAAGGTCGCAGCGGTTCCGGTTCCCGAAGAAACGGCCCCCCCCGAGATCCCGACCGACGCAACGCCCGCGCCTCCCGCGCCGGAAGTCGAGTAGCCCCCGGGGCAGCCATGGTCACCTTCAATCGTGTCATCCTCGCCGGCAACCTTGTTCGCGATCCCGAGATCCGCTACCTGCCCTCGGGCACGTCGGTCACCAGTTTCGGCATTGCGGTCAACGAGCGCATCAAGAAAGGCGACGTGTGGGAGGAGCAGGCCTCCTTCTTCGACGTCACCGTCTTCGGCAAGATGGGCGAGAACTGCGCCGAGTACCTTTCCAAGGGACGTCCCGTCCTCGTCGAAGGCAAGCTCCGCCAGCGCCGCTGGGAAACCGACGGCATGAAGAAAAGCAAGATCGAGGTCATCGCGGACAACGTCCAGTTCCTGGGTTCCAAGGGCGGCGGGACTTCCGAAGGGGCCAAGGGCGGCGCACCCGATCCGGGCGGCGACGCACCTGGCGAAGATATCCCTTTCTAGCAAATAGCGAACACGAGAATATCAGGAGGAATGCACGATGAGTACACCGTACAAGCCCCGCCCCTCCGGTCCTGGCGGACGCGAGGGCGGCCCCGGCGGAAAGCGCCGGTATGTCCGCAAGAAGTTTTGCCGCTTCTGCGCCGAGAAGGAACTGCAGGTCGACTACAAGAACGTCTACCTGGTCAAGCAGTTCGTCTCCGAACGCGGCAAGATCGTCCCGCGCCGCATTTCGGGAACCTGCGCAAAGCACCAGCGGAAGCTGACGACCGAGATCAAGAAGGCGCGCATCATCGCCTTGATCCCGTTCACGGCTACCCAGGTCCGGTAGGGGGGCGCGCAGATGAAAGTGATCCTCAGGGAAGACGTCGACAAGTTGGGCAAGGCCGGCGAGATCGTCAAGGTCGCCGACGGTTTCGGCCGCAACTTTCTCATCCCCAAGAACTTCGCCGTGCAGGCCAACCCGCGCAACCTCAAGACGCTCGAGCACGACCGGGCCGTCATCGAGGCACGCGCAAAAAAGACGCTCAAGGCAGCCGAAGGGATGGCCGAAAAACTGGCCGCCATTTCGCTTGTGCTCAAGGCCAAGGCGGGCGAAGAAGGCAAGCTGTTCGGCGCGATCACGTCGCGTGACATCGCCGAAGCCATCGAAAAGCAGGGCGTGACCGTCGACCGCAAGCTCGTCCAGCTCGCCGAACCGATCAAGCAGCTGGGCGACTACAAGGTCAAGGTTCGCCTGTCGAGCGGCCTGATCCCCGAAATATCCGTCAGCGTGGTGGCGGAAGGTTAGCCCGGACTTCCCGTCACCTCCCTGCTGCGGCAGCGGATCCGGGCATGTCTACTGCGTTCCGCTCGGTCGGACATCCTCGACGTAGTCTTAACTACGCCTCCGGTGTCCTCCGGTCGCGCGCCTTGTATCCATACCCGGCTGCGCCGCCTCGCGACGGAACGTGATGGGAAGTCAGGGCTCGGCACGTTACACGCATCCTTTCCCGGGAACCCCGGTACTGGGGATCTCCAGGGTTTGAAATGCCCGTGCCGCCCGGCGTTTACCGTCGGGCGGCACGATTCGTTTGGCCGGGGGGGTAATTCAAGTTGTCGAACATGCGTGAACAGCAAGGCGATTCGGGGGGCAACGTTTCATCCGCCCGCATCCCGCCGTACAACCTCGAGGCCGAGAAATCGGTCATCGCCTCGATCCTCCTCAACAACGAACTGATGAGCAACGTCCTCGAGGTGCTCCGCCCCGACGATTTCTATCAGGGAGCCCATCGTACGCTCTTCACCGTGATGCTCGATCTTTCCGAGAACGGCCAGCCGATCGACCAGCTCACCTTGTCGTCCGCCCTGGCGGCCAAGGGGGTCGAGAAGCAGGTCGGGGGCTTGAGCTACATATCCGAACTGATCCAGTCGGTTCCCACCACGGCCAACCTCGGCGAATACGCCCGCATGGTGAAGGAGAAGGCGATCCTGCGGCAGGCCATCGCCGTGGCGCAGGAGATCGCGAGCAACGCCTACCAGGGGGTCGCCAGCGTCAACGACTTCCTCGACCAGACCGAGCAGGCGATCTTCGCGATCGCCGAGAACCGGATCCGGGCTTCGTATCACTCGATGGCCGAGATGGCCAAGGAGTCGATGAAGATCATCGAGGAACTCTACGAGAAGAAGCAGATGATCACCGGCGTCCCGTCCGGCTTCAAGGACCTCGACGCGATCACTTCCGGCTTCCAGCCGTCCAACCTCGTGGTCGTCGCCGCCCGCCCCGGCATGGGCAAGACCGCGCTCTGCCTCAACATCGCCCAGAACGTGGCGATATCGGCCGGGACGCCCGTCGCGATCTTTTCGCTCGAAATGGGGCGGCACGAACTGGCGATGCGAATGATCTGCTCCGAGGCGCACGTCGAGGCGGCGAAACTGCGGCGCGGCTTCGTCTCGCAGACCGAGCTCAACCACATCGTCAAGGCGGTCAGCAAACTCTCCCAGGCGCCCATCTATATCGATGACTCGGGCGGCCTCACCTCGCTCGAACTGCGCGCGAAAGCGCGCCGGCTGAAAAAGGACAAGAATATCGGACTGCTCATCATCGACTACCTTCAGCTCATGAGCGGGTCGGGGCGCGGCAATTCCGACAACCGGGTCCAGGAGATTTCCGACATCTCGCGGGGGCTCAAGTCGCTGGCCAAGGAACTCAACATCCCGGTCATTGCCCTGTCTCAGCTCAACCGAGGCGTCGAGGGACGCACCGACAAGCGGCCGCAGCTCTCCGACCTTCGGGAATCGGGCGCCATCGAGCAGGACGCCGACATCGTGCTCTTCATCCACCGGGAGGAGATGTACCTGAAAGGCGAGACGCCCGACGAGAAGCGCGGGACGGCCGACATCATCATCGGCAAGCACCGGAACGGTCCGACGGACACGGTCCAGATGACCTGGCTGGGCAAGTTCACGAAGTTCGAGGATCGCGCCCGGGACGACTACCAGTAATCAGCGAGCTGTCCTGGGTGAATACTCAGGACAGGGTCCAGCGGCCTTCCGCCGACTTGAATCCGCCGGCGATCCAACCGGCTACGAGCGCCTTGGCCGCCGCTGCCGCCATGGCGAGCGGTTCACCCGATGCCAGGCGGGTCGCCAGCGCCGAAGCAAACGCGCACCCGGTTCCGTGCGCGTCGCGGGGCGCCAGTTTTCGGGGCGGAGAGAGCAGCGTGACCGTTCCGTTGTCGTAGACGATATCGACCCCCCGTTTCCCCTTCCACGCGAAATGCCCACCCTTCAGCACGACGGCCGCGCCGGTATCTTCGGACAGGTCGCGCGCGGCGATCACCCCATCCTCGAAGCGGACCAGCGGGCGGCCGAGCAACTTTTCGATCTCGGGCAGGTTCGGCGTGAGGACGTTTGCGCGCAACAGGAGCAACCGGTAGGCGGGAAGGGCGTTTTTTGCGAGGAGCGCTCCGCCCGACGTGGCGCGGATCACGGGATCGAGGACGACGGGGAGCCCCGGATGCCTGTCGAGGAAGGCGAGCAGCGCGTCGGCAGCGGCGCGGGTGCCGATCATCCCGACCTTGACGCCGACGATCCGGTGGGCGAGGTTCGCGCAGGCGAGCGCCCGGTCGATCGTGTCGCGCGACACCGGCACGACGCGGTCGAAGGTGGCCGTGCTCTGGAGCGCGAGGCACGAAGGGACGGCTACGGGATGGCCGCCGGACGCCGCGATGGCGCGTGCGTCCATCAGGACGCCGGCTCCGCTGGTCGGGTCGTAGCCGCCGAAGGCCAGGATGACCGGTTTTGGTTCTCGTCTCCCCATGCCGTCCCCCCCCCCGTCAGCGCTTCCGGGTGTTCTTCTTTACAAGGCTGAGGCCTAGCTCCCCGATCTTCTTGCGGAGGGTGTTCCGGTTTATCCCGAGAATCGACGCCGCCCGGATCTGGTTGCCGCCGGCCGCTTCGAGCACGACCTTGATCAACGGTTTTTCGGTCTGCCGGACGAACAGGTCGTGAAGCGTGTGCTCATCCTCGATCGCAGGCCCCAATCGGCGGACGAATTCCCGGACTTTCTCCTCGATGATCTGCTCAAGCGGGGCACCCGACAGGTCGGGGACACCATCGGCCTTGGCCAACTCCCGATCGACCTCGTCGCGGCGAAGCAGTTTGCCCGTGGAGAGCACCGCCAGCCGCTGGACGAAATTCTCGAGTTCCCGGACATTCCCTTTCCAGTGGTGGGCGGAAAGGGTTTCGAGCGCCTCCTTCGAGAAAGAGCGTGCGGGACGCGAGAGCAGGGCGCAATACTTGTGCAGGAAGAAATCGGCCAGAAGCGGGATGTCTTCCCTCCGTTCGGAAAGCGCCGGCAGGCGGATGGGAAAAACGTTGATCCGGTCGAACAGGTCCTCGCGGAATTTGCCGTCGGCGACCATCCGCCGCAGATCCCGGTTGGTGGCGGTGATCAGCCGTCCGCCGAAGCGACGGACCCGGTTCGACCCGAGCCGCGTGAACTCGCGCTCCTGGAGGACACGCAGGAGTTTCACCTGCAGGTCGGGCGGCGTATCGCCGATCTCGTCGAGGAAGAGGGTGCCGTTTTCGGCCGCCTCGATTTTTCCTTCACGTGCCGCGTCGGCCCCCGTGAAGGCGCCTTTCTCGGCGCCGAACAGCTCCGCTTCCTGCAGGTCGCGCGGGATGGCCGAGGCGTTCACCGCGATGAACGGCCTCCCCTGTTCCCCCCCAAGGTCGTGGATGCAGCGGGCCACCAGTTCCTTCCCCACGCCGCGTTCGCCCAGCAGCAGGACGGTGGCGTCGGAATCGGCGATCTTCCCGATGTTCTGGAACACCTCGAGGATGGCGCGGCTTTTCCCGACGATGCGTGACGCACCCAGTTCGTCCGGTTCCGTGACGTGGTACGGGCGCTCGCGGGAATCGGCCTCCCTGGCGAGGTCGTGCAGGAGCGACTCGATCCGTTCGAGGTCGAAAGGCTTGGTCAGGAATTCGGCCGCGCCGGCGCGGGTCGACCTTGCGGCGGTCTCGGGGCGGGCCACTGCGGTCATGATGAAGAAGCGGGTGGGCGATTTCAGCGCCTGCGCCCGTTCGAGCACCTCGATTCCTTCGAGTCCCGGCATCCGGACGTCGATGAACGCGGCGGCGTAATCCTTGCGGGTCAGAAGTGCGAGCGCCTTTTCGCCGTCCTCGGCCAGGTCGGCTTCGAAGCCCATCGCCGCAACGGTTTTCTGGAGCACCCAGCGGATGCTCTCGTCGTCGTCCGCTATGAGGATCTTTTTCAAGGAGATTCCTTCGGGGGCCTGGATTCTTTTGACGTCCCCTGTTTTCTCGTTTCGACGGGCAGGGATATTGTAACCGTGGTGCCTTCGCCCCGCACCGATTTGATCGCCAGCTTCCCCCCGTGGCGCGAGATCGCCTGGCGCACCATGACCAGCCCGAGTCCGGTCCCCTTGGGTTTCGTCGTGTAGAAGGGAAGCACCGCCTTGCGGAGGTCTTCCTTCGACATGCCGACGCCGCTGTCGGAGATGAGGATGTCGAGAAACGAGCGTTTCTTCCCCGCCCCGCGGCTGAGGCGGTAGTTGACGTTCAGGCGCGCCTCGACCCGGATCGTACCCTCGCGCTCGATCGCCTCGGCTGCGTTTTTCAAGACATTGAGCAGCGCCCGGTAGATCGTGTCGGCATGCCCGGAGAGGTCCGGGATGCTCGGATCGACCTTCAGGTCGAAGCGGATCTTCTTGCCCAGGGACCGCACCTCCGCTTCGAGCAGCTCTTCCGCGTCGCGGAGGAGCGGCAGCAGCGGTACGCGGCGGGGCGGGGGCGGGGTGCGTCCCATTTCCAGCATCTTTTCGATCAATCCGTTGATCCGGCCTGCCTCGCGCAGGATCAGCCGGATTCCCTCGTCCCGCTCGACGTCGGTTGTTCCGTGCCGCAGGATCCACTGCCCTGCCCCCAGGATGCCGCCCAGCGGATTCTTGATCTCGTGGGCGATGCCGTAGGCGAGCATCTGCGTCTCTTCGGCGCTGGTCGCGGCCCGCTCTTCCTGGCCGACCTGTGAGAGGAACTCGGCCGACTTGATCGAGAGGACCGCCCCCTGGTTTTCGCCATGCTCTCCCGCGAGCGGGGATGCCCCCACGATGACGGGCAGGGTCGCGTCCGCCTCGCCCGCGCCATGGTGGGGGGCGGACGGGCGTTTCAACTCGACGTCGAAAGCGGTGACTGCCGAGCTTTCTTCAAGCGCCTTTCGGAGAATCCGGACGGCGACCGGGCTTCCGGCGAATACGGTTCGATAGTGCCGCCCTTTTAGCGCCTGCGACGAGCTGCGAAGGATTTCCTCTGCCGCCGGGTTGAGGTAAACGAGTCGTCCTTCCCGGTCGAACACGAGGATGCCGAAGTTGACCGATTCGATCGTCTGCTGGAAGAGGCGGTTCAAAAGAGGCGTTCCACGGCATCGCGAAACGCCTCGAACGACGCGACGCGCACCAGTTCGGCGCGGAAGGATGCCGCGCCGGGGATGCCGCGGCTGTACCATGCGAGATGTTTTCGCATCTCGACGATGCCGATCGCGCCGTGGCGGGCAAACACTTCGGCACCGTGCCGCAAGATCAGGGCCCGACGTGATTCGGGGGAGGGCGTCGGAAAAGCGGGGTGGCCGGTCCCGAAATCCTCTCCGAAAATCCACGGGTTCCCCAGCGCGGCGCGGCCGATCATGACGGCATCGCATCCGGTTTCCGCGACCATCCGCGCGGCGTCGCCCGGGCGGCGCACGTCGCCGTTCCCGATGACGACCCGGTCGGGGAAGGCGGCCTTGAGGCGGGCGATCTGCGACCAGTCGGCGTCGCCCGAGAACATCTGGTTCCGGGTGCGCGGGTGGAGCGTCACGGCCGCGGCGCCCGCCGAGAAGGCCTCTTCCGCGACCTCGAGGAAACATTCGGACCCCTTGGCGAAACCGGACCGGATCTTGGCCGTCACCGGGATGCGCGACTGCCGGACGGCCTCGGAGACGATCCTGCCGCACAGCGAAGAGTCGGAGAGCAGCGCCGCCCCCGAACCGCCGCCGGTCACCTTCCGGACGGGGCACCCCATGTTGATGTCGACGAAATCGAACCCGAGTTCGGCGATCGCCGCGGCCGCCTCGCCGATCTCTTCGGGCACCGCGCCGAAAAGCTGCGCCCCGATCGGCCGTTCGGCCGGATCGAACTCGAGATACCGCATGCTGCGCGCGGGTTGCATCAGCAACCCCTTGGCGGAGACCATCTCGGTGACGACGACACCGGCGCCGCACTCGCGGCAAAGCCGCCGGAACGTCGTGTCGGTGATCCCCGCGAGGGGCGCCAGGATGAGTTTGCCGCAAAAGTCCATAAGGGTCGGATATCTTACCGCAAATAGGGCGTCCCCCGCGACCGTAGGCCGGATGCCCCGATACATGGGGCTGCATCGCGGATCGCTCCGCGTCTCCGGGCACCCCCTCTCCGGGGGACGGCTTGCTCAGGTGTCCATGCCTTCGCTGCACCTCGGGTGGGCAGGCTCGCGGCGCCATCCATGGCGCCCCAGATCGCTCGGCCCACACGCCCCCGGAGAGGGGGTTCCCCGCGACGCTGCGCAGGGCTATGGGGGCAACAATGTCGGCAGTCGTCGCTATGGAAGCGATTGGCATCCGTTTCGCCGGGGCTATATCTCGGCGCCTGAGCGACGAGCACCCGCCCCGCCCACCTCTGTTGCAACCTCTGCTTCCGTGTACGGGAAGGGAGCCCCCCGCGTGGCGGGAGCCAGGAAGTTCCTTGCCGAGCCAGACCGGGCATCCATGTCGCCGGCAACCCGCCCGCTACCCTATTGACCCGGGTTTCCGCGCCGTGGTATAAATTTGCGGTTAATCCAATCCCGTCCGACTCGACTCACGCAGTCATCACATGCAATACAAGTACTCAATTCCAAGGGGGAAACGCTTTATGTCACAACCGCTATCCGTTATAACGGCGTTCAGCCGGGGCAAGGCGCTGCTCGTTGCGCTCTTCGCATCCGTCATGACGCTGGCCGGCACCGCCGCGTTCGCGAGCGAAGCCGACCTCAAGATTCCCGACCTGACGACCCAGTCGTTCATGGGCCTCGACGGCCACACGCTCCTGCTTGGCGGCCTCGTCGTCTGCGTGCTGGGCATCGTCTTCGGCCTGATCCAGTACTCCCAGATCCAGAAACTGCCCGTCCACAAGTCGATGCTCGAGATCTCCGAGCTCATCTATGCGACCTGCAAGACCTACATGGTCACGCAGGGCAAGTTCATCGCCATCCTGTGGGCGTTCATCGCCGCGATCATGGTGTGGTACTTCAGCAGCACCGGAATGGACGCCTTCCGCATCGCCGTCGTCATCGCCTTCTCGATCGTCGGCATCCTCGGCAGCTACTCGGTGGCGTGGTTCGGCATGCGCATCAACACCTTCGCCAACTCCCGCACCGCCTTCGCCGGCCTCAAGGGCAAGCCGTACCCGACGATGGAAATCCCGCTCAAGTCGGGCATGAGCATCGGCATGCTGCTCATCTCGGTCGAACTGATCATGATGCTCGGCATCCTCCTCTTCGTCCCGGGCGACATGGCCGGCGCCTGCTTCATCGGGTTCGCCATCGGCGAGTCGCTCGGCGCCGCGGCGCTCCGCATCGCGGGCGGCATCTTCACCAAGATCGCCGACATCGGCTCCGACCTCATGAAGATCGTCTTCAAGATCAAGGAAGACGACGCGCGCAACCCCGGCGTCATCGCCGACTGCGTGGGCGACAACGCGGGCGACTCGGTCGGCCCCACCGCCGACGGGTTCGAAACCTACGGCGTCACCGGCGTCGCGCTCATCACCTTCATCCTGCTCGCGGTCGGCAAGCGCCTCGACCCGACCGCACAGGCCGGCATCCAGGTCCAGCTCCTGGTCTGGATCTTCGTCATGCGCGTCGGCATGGTCATCGCCGCCGCCGCTTCCTACTACATCAACGGCGCGATCAACAAGGCCAAGTACGGCGAAGCCAAGAAGTTCAACTTCGAGCACCCGCTGACCATGCTGGTGTGGCTCACCTCGGCCATCTGCATCGCGGCCACCTACCTGCTCTCCTGGATGCTGATCCCGAACCTGGCCAACGACCCCACCCTCTGGTGGAAACTGGCCACGATCATCACCTGCGGCACCGCCGCCGGCGCGATCATCCCCGAACTGGTCAAGGCCTTCACCTCGACCAACTCGGGCCACGTCCGCGAGGTCGTCAAGGCCTCCGAAGAAGGCGGCGCGTCGCTCAACATCCTGGCAGGCCTCGTCGCCGGCAACTTCTCCGCCTACTGGATGGGCATGGCGATCATCGCCCTCATGGGCGCCGCCTACGGCGTCTCCACCCTGGGCGGTTTTGAAGCGATCATGGAATCGCCGGCGATCTTCGCCTTCGGCCTGGTCGCCTTCGGCTTCCTCGGCATGGGCCCGGTGACCATCGCGGTCGACTCCTACGGCCCCGTCACCGACAACGCGCAGTCGGTCTACGAACTCTCGATGATCGAAGCCATCCCGAACATCGCCCAGGAAATCGAGAAGGACTTCGGCTTCAAGCCCAACTTCGAAGAAGCCAAGATGTACCTCGAGGAGAACGACGGCGCGGGCAACACCTTCAAGGCCACTGCCAAGCCGGTCCTCATCGGCACGGCCGTCGTCGGTTCCACCACGCTGATCTTCTCGATCATCCAGCTGCTCGCGACCAAGTACGGCATCAACGGCGACGGCATCTCCGAGCCGCTCGGCATCTTCAAAGGCCTCTCGATCATGAACCCGCTCTTCCTGCTCGGCCTGGTCACCGGCGGCGCGGTCATCTACTGGTTCTCCGGCGCCTCCATGCAGGCGGTTTCCACCGGCGCCTATCGCGCGGTTGAGTTCATCAAGAAGAACATCAAGCTCGAGGGCGCCGAAAAGGCATCCGTCGAGGACAGCAAGCGGGTCGTCGAGATCTGCACGCAGTACGCCCAGAAGGGGATGTTCAACATCTTCCTCGGCGTCTTCTTCAGCACGCTGGCGTTCGCCTGCGTGAACCACTACTTCTTCATCGGCTACCTGATCTCGATCGCGATCTTCGGCCTCTACCAGGCGATCTTCATGGCCAACGCGGGCGGCGCGTGGGACAACGCCAAGAAACTGGTCGAGACCGAGCTCAACATGAAGGGCACCCCGCTCCACGACGCCTGCGTCATCGGCGACACGGTCGGCGATCCCTTCAAGGACACCTCGTCGGTGGCCATGAACCCGATCATCAAGTTCACCACGCTCTTCGGCCTGCTCGCCGTCGAGCTCGCCATCACGCTCGATCCGGGCGTCAGCCACATGCTGGCGGCTGGATTCTTCCTGATCTCGACCATCTTTGTCTGGCGTTCCTTCTACGGGATGCGCATCAAGTCCGAAGCATAGTTCTCACGCAACACCGTTTTCGGTTTCGGGGGCGCAGCGCCGCAGGGTGTTGCGCCCCTTCTTCTTTTACGGTGAGCGGCAAGGTAGACTGATCCGCATCAATGGAACGAGGAGGCGGCATGTTCTGTTCGTCCTGCGGCAAGGAAGTCCGGCCCGACGCGGTTTTCTGCGACGGTTGCGGCAAGAACGTCGCCCCCGAGGGGTCGTCCGTTCCCCCCGCCGGTTTCAACTCGGGCTCCTCCCCCTTTCCGTCCGAGGCCGACGTCGTCTGTTTCGTCGGTGAAAAGTCGGGTTATTACCTGGGGAAGTTCCGGAAGTTCCAGGTCGGAAGGGTCGAGACGTTCGCCCCGACGTGGAACTGGGCCAGTTTCCTGGGGACGTTCTGGTGGTTCCTTTACCGGAAGATGTATCTGTGGGCGGGCGTATCTTTCGTGGTCGGATGCATCCCGTACCTGGGGCTGCTCGCCTGGATCGGGTGGGGGATCGGCGGAAACTATCTATACTCCCGGCATGTATCCGCGAAGATTGCGGAGGTCTCGGCCGTGACGCCTCCCGACGCCATGCCGGCCTTGCTGGCACAGCTGGGCGGCGTCAACCGGTGGGTGGTGACGGTGATGATCGTGCTGGGCGTGATCGCGGTCATCGGAATCGCCGCGGCGATCTCGATTCCCTTCTTCATGACGGCGGTCCGGTCCGGTGGGTGTGCGATCTGATCCGCTTCGCCGTCAGGGAACGACGCGGATGCCGTCCGCATTCTCCACGACGATCTCGGGGCGGTCCTTGTAAAGTTTGACCGTCCCGCGCACGCGGACCCGCTTCCCCCGATAAAACGTTTCGGGCGAATTCGGAAGCCCGGGCATCTTGCCGGTGAAAAGCACGACTGTAAGGTATCGTTTCCAGTTCGTGTGGAAATTGAGGAAGACGGTCTTCCGGCTGCGCTTGGCGCGGAGGACTGTGCCCTCGACCGTGATCGACTGCCCGAGATATTCCCGGGCGTTTTCCCAGGAGACGACGCCGGTTTCGGGCGCCTGCCGGGCGACGGTCCTCGACCCGGGGGTGTCCCCGTCCTCGCCGGCGATCGGCCCATAGCCGGCTTTCAGCGCCTCGGGGACGAAATCTGCGTCGGAGCGTTCGATCCGGATCCGGGTGATCTTCGCGATCTCGGACCCGACCTCGTTCGGCCCGATCCCCGCCTTCCCCATCCCCCCGTGCTCGACGCCGTATTCGCCGCCTCCCAGCGGCCACACCGTGACCGGTTCGTGCTTCTGCAACCGAACCCAGCGCAATTCGTCAAGGCCGCCGTTGCGCCAAAGCCCGAGCCCTTCCTTCCTTGCCAGCGTTTCGGCCGCCTCGAACTCGGGCTGACGCGAGAAGGGAAAGCGGCGGTAGACGCGCGCCACCCCTTTCCGGACAAGTTCCCGGTTGAACAGTTGCCGTCCGTCGCCCGAAAACACGTAGCGGAGAATCCTTCCGTACTTGTCGGCCTCCTCGATCTCTTTTTCGAGCCGGACGGGCTTTCCTCCGCACATCGCCGACAACGCTTCCGCCGCTTCGTCGGCGATGAATTCCTTCGGTCGTGAGGGATGCCCCCGTTCGGGTGTGTCGATGCCGATCAGCCGGACGGTGGCGACGGCGCCACCCGTGCGGACGCGGATCGTGTCGCCGTCGACGACCTCGAGCACGGTCGCGGTATCGAAAGCCGATGCGGGCCGCAGCGCGCAGCAGAGCAGGAGCAGCGCAGGGACGAGGATGCGGAAATGGCGGAAAAGAAAACGCCCGCCGGGAATCGGGTTCCCGGCGGGCGAATGAGAAAGGCGGGCTGGTTTCAGGCCGTGCATCGATTATTTCAGTGCGTCCGGATTCTTCTTGACGCGCGCTTCCTTGAACCGCGCGGCGACGTACGACTCGAGCATCTCGGTTCGCCGTTTTTCCTGGAGGTCGCGGATGAAGGCTTCCTTGCGCGCCGTCCACTCTTCGGGGGCGGCGGCCTGCTCTTCGAGGAAGGCGACCGCTAGGTATCGTCCGTCCGCGTTGAGCACGGTGGACAGGACCGGTGATTTGGGGCCGAGCCCGGCCAGGGACTTCCGGTCGACCGCCGAAACGCCTTTCAATATCTCGGGTGCCGTCCCGACGGTGGGTGCGAAGAGGGGCGTCGACGATACCGACATCCCGGCGGCCGTGGCGGCGCGCTGGAGATCAGCTGCGGATTTCGTCCCGATGATCGTCTTGCGCGCGCCCGTCTCGGCGGCCACCCGCCGTTTTTCGGCCATCACGATCGCCGATATCTGGTCGTGAACCGCGGCCAGCGCAGGCACCCTGGAGTCTTCCTTGGCCACGACCTGGAACAGGTAGTGGACGTCGGCGATGCTCTTGACCGGCCCGACCTCGTTCAGCGGCTGCATGAGCGCTTCCTGGACGACGGCCTGGGGGAGGCCGCCGGACTCCTTGTCGCCCAGCCAGCCGGTCTCGGATACCGGGATGCCGTATCCGGCGGCCGTGGCCTTGAGGTCCTTGGCTGCGGCGGCTTTCCCGCGCGCCTCGTAGGCCTTGACCACGACGACGTCCTTCCCTTTTTCGGCCCGCAGGAGGCCGAGGACCTTCTCCTTGACCTGGGTTAAAGGCACGGGTTCGGGGAACTTGATGCGGTTGACCCGCACGAGTTGAAAACTGTCGCCCGCATCGACCGGGCCGGCCACGGTGTCGACCGGGGCGCCGAATGCCGCCGCGAGGACCGCTTCGGGGGCGTTCCCTTTTCGCTTGAGCGTGAGGTCGCCCCCCTTGCCGCCCGACTTTTTCACGAGCGCGTCGAAGGCGCTCTTTCCCTTGTTGGCTTCGGAGGTCATCCCCTCGGCCTTCTTGCGGACCTCTTCCTTGTTCTTGGCGGTGCAGGGAAGGACGATTCGCGAAACCGACCGTTCTTCGTCGGTGCGGAACTTGTCGGTGTTGGCTTCGTAGAAGGCCCGGACTTCCTCGTCGGTCGTTCTGGCGTCGGCGCCGAAGCGCGCCGGTTCGAAGGCGGCGATCAGGAGCCTGACCCGGGCCGGCGTGCGGAACTTTTCCTTGTCGGCTGCATATCGCGTGGCGATCTCGGCTTCGGTCGGGGCTGAAACGGTCTTGGAGGTCGCCGGGTCGGCGACGGCGACCAGCAATTTCACCTTGCGGTTGGCCGCGTCGAACCGTTCGCGCCCCTCGCTCTCGGTGACGCGCCCGGCTTCGTGGAAGATCCCTTCTATTTTTCGCAGCGTGATCTCGTCGCGCTTCTGCTCTTCGAACTCGCCGGGGGAGATCCGGTTGTAGGAGAGGAGGCTGCGGTAGCGGTCTTCGCGGAACTGGCCGTTTTCCTGGAACGCCGGATTGGCGGCGATGTCGCGCTGCACCTCGGTATCGGAGGCGGTCAGCCCCATCTTGCGGGCGTCCTCGAGCAGCAGCGCCTTCTGGATCAGGGAGTCGAGCGCCTGATCCTTGATCCGGAGCGCTTTCTGCATCTGGGGGGTGAATGCCGCCCCGTAAACCTCGCGATAGGTTTTTTCGATGGCGCCGGCCGCCTGGTCGAGCGCGGCCATCGAGATCTTTTCTTTTCCGACGGTTGCGGCTTCGCCGCGTCCCTGGTCGCTGAATCCGACGAATACCCCCCAGGAGACGAAGGTGAGCGCGATGAAGCCGAGGATGGCCTTGATGACCCAGGAGCCGGCGTTCCGGCGGAGGACGTCGAGCATGGCTATGCATACCCCTTTATGAAGTTCAGGATGATGGTCCGTTCGTGAATCTTCTATGCTAATTCGGGCGCGCTCGCTATTCAACGATAATCCGCCGCACTGCGGTCGGTATTTGCATTGCAACAGGCGGCTTGATATTATATGAAGCTACCATCCAACCCGTCATTCCCGACGAATTCCCTGGGGGGATACATGTTTTTCGACCGGCTGCTCGGCCTGTTTTCGAATGATCTTGCCATCGATCTCGGCACCGCGACGACGCTCGTCTACGTCAAGGGCGAGGGGATCATCTGTTCCGAACCTTCCTGTGTCGCCGTCCAGAGCGACAGCCGGGGCGCCAAGAAGGTGCTGGCGGTCGGCATCGAGGCCAAGCGGATGATCGGGCGCACGCCCGGCAACATCGTCGCGATCCGCCCGATCAAGGACGGCGTCATCGCCGATTTCGGCGTGACCGAGGCGATGCTCCGGTACTTCATCCGCAAGGCGCACAAGCATCGCGCCCTCGTCCGTCCCCGAATCATCATCTGCGTGCCCTACGGCTGCACCGAAGTCGAGCGTCGCGCGGTCCGCGAATCGGCCCAGAGCGCCGGCGCCCGCGAGGTCTACCTCATCGAAGAACCGCTGGCCGCCGCGATCGGGGCCGGCATGCCCATCACCGAGCCGTCCGGCAACATGATCGTCGACATCGGCGGCGGCACCACCGAGGGGGCCGTCGTTTCCCTGGGCGGCATCGTCAACAGCCAGTCGGTTCGCGTCGCGGGCGACAAGATGGACGAGGCGATCCTGCAATACGTCAAGCGCAAGTACAACCTGATGATCGGCGAGCCCACGGCCGAACTCATCAAGGTCAAGATCGGCAACGCATTCCCGGGCTACAAGTTCCCCGAAGGCGCCGAGGCGCTCGAGATCAAGGGTCTCGACCTGGTTTCCGGCGTCCCCAAGGCGTTGATGCTGCATGCCGACGAGGTGCGCGAGGCGCTTTCCGAGCCGGTCCGGGTCATCGTCGACGCGGTCAAGGGCGTCTTCGAACGGACGCCGCCCGAACTCGCGGGCGACATCTACGAGCGCGGCATCGTGCTCGCGGGTGGCGGGGCGCTCCTTCGCAACCTCGACGCGCTGCTGCGCGAGGAGACCGGCCTCCCCGTTTCCGTGGCCGAAGACCCGCTCTCCTGCGTCGTCCTCGGCTCGGGCAAGGCGCTCGACGAACTCGACCTGCTTCGGCAGGTTGCACTGGGCTGAGGAATAAAGGGGAAGATCCCGCGTCCCCGAATCCGCCATGAATCCCTTCCGGAAGTGGTGGCGTCCGCTCGCCGCAGTCGTGTTGCTGGTTGCCGCCATCCAGTTCTTCGTGAAGCCGCCGGTGCTGCTGGCCGCGTCCGACCCGCTGCGCGGTTTCGGTGCCGCGGCCTTCACGCCGGTCTACAAGGCCGCCGACTTCCTCCGCGAAAACGTATCCGGTTTCTGGTACCGCTACATGGCGCTCATCGGCGTGTCAGAAGAGAACGACCGTCTCCGCAAGGAGACGGCCTCCCTCAGGGCGCGCCTCCAGGAAACCCGCGACGCCCTCCTCGAAAACCGGCGTCTCCGGGAGTTGCTCCAGTTTGCGCCCACGGCCGAAAAGCCGACGATGGGCGCCCGCGTCGTCGGCCACGACGTCTCCCCCTGGTTCCAGGCCGTCTACGTCGACGCCGGTTCCGTTTCGGGCGTCCTCCCCGGAATGGCCGTGATCACCCCCGGCGGCGGCATCGGACGAATCCACAAGACCTGGCGCAACCTCTCCGAGGTGCTCCTGGCGACGGACGGCCGCTTCGCGGCCGACGTGATCGTCGAACGCAGCCGTGTGCGCGCAGTGGCCGAAGGGATGGGGGGCAGTTTCTGCCGGCTCAAGTACGTTTCTCCCCTGGCCGACGTCGCCGTCGGCGACCGCGTCCTCTTTTCCGGCTTCGACGGCAGCATGCCCAAGGGGACGCTGCTGGGATCGGTCGTCGCCGTCGACAAGCCGAAAGAGGGGTTGTTCCAAAGGGTCAAGGTCCAGTGCGCGGTCCATTATCAATCGGTCGAGGAACTGCTGGTCGTGCTGGCCCGTCCCACCATCCCTTTCCGGGGCGACGCCCCTTGAGAGCAGCCCTCGGGCTCGTCGCAATCGCCTACGCCGGCATCGCCCTCAACGTCTGGTGTCTTTCCGGATTCGTCCCCTGGTTCCTGCTGCCCGATTTCGGTTTCCTGGCGATCGTCTATGCCGGGCTCTTCATCGCCGGCCCCTCCGGGTTCCTGGCCGCCCTGCTCACGGCCCTGTTCCGTGAGACGACCATGTCGGCGCCGCCCCTTACCTTCCTGCTGTCGTCGCTCTCCCTTTACTTCTTCACGCGTGAAATCGGGTGCCGGCTCTTTCTCCGCGCCGAACCGTTCATCCTCGCCACGGTGGTCGGGATGCTCATGGTCGAGTCCTTGTCCGTGGCCCTGCTGCTGGTTTTCACGGGCGCCCGTCCGTTCACCGTGTTCTGGCTCGCCGAAGAAGCGGTGCGGATCGCCTGGACGGCGCTCATCGCGGTTCCCGCATACATGTATCTTTCCCTGCGCTGGCGCCAGGTGGAAGAATGAGCGAAAAGATCCGGAAGCGCGAACGCGATCCCCGGATCGTCGGCCGCATCCGCTTCCTGTCGTGGCTTTCCGTCGGCGTCTTCGTCCTGCTGCTCTCGCGCGTCTACTGGCTCCAGATCGCCCAGTACGAAAAATACCAGACGCTTTCCGAGAACAACCGGCTCCGGATCCGGACCATTCGCGCGCCCCGCGGCCTGATTCTCGACCGCAACGGACGGCCGATCGCCGAAACGCAGGCGTCCTTCGACCTGATCTGTTCCCCCGTGGACGTCAACGACCTGGCCGGCGAACTTCGCCTGCTCGACGAAATCGTCGCGTTCGATCCCGACGAACTCGACGGCATCGCCGGGCGGATCCGGGGCGCCCGGAAGAGCAGTCCCTTCAGCAGCATCATCGTCATGCGCGACTTGAGCTACGAGCAGGTCTCGGTCGTCGAGTTCAATCGCGAGGCGCTTCCCGGGTTTACCATCCTGATCGAGGCGAAGCGCAGTTATCCGCACGGCCCGGCGTTCGCCCACGTCCTGGGGTACGTCGGCGAGATCAGCGACGCCGAACTCGAGAAGTCGACCGACCCCGACCTCGAGATGGGCGACATCGTGGGAAAGTACGGGCTCGAACAGCTTGCCGACAATGTCCTGCGCGGAACCAACGGGGGGCGCAGGGTCGAGGTCGACGCCGCCGGGCGCGACCGGCGGCTGGTCGACGAGGTACCGCCCCAGACGGGCGGGACGCTCCACACCACGCTCGACATCGACATCCAGAAAGCCGCGTTCGATGCGATCGGCGACCGGGCCGGGGCCGTCATCGCGATCAGCCCGAAAACCGGCGACGTCCTCGCCTTCGTCTCCGGGCCCGGTTTCGATCCCAACACCTTCTCGCGCGGCATCCGGAAGGCCGAATGGAAGGCGCTCACGACCGACACCCGCAACCCGATGCAGAACAAGGGGCTGCAGGGCACCTACGCCCCCGGGTCGACGGTGAAGCCGTTTCTGGCGATGGCCGCGCTCGAGACGGGCGAGCAGGATGCGCTGCACCGGGTGGTCTGCGGCGGATCCTATCAACTCGGCAACCGCACATTCCGCTGCTGGAAGCCCAAGGGACACGGCGCCGTCGACATGTACCGCGCCATCACCCAGTCGTGCGACGTCTTTTTCTACCAGCTGGGCCGCAAGCTGGGCCCCGGTCCCGTCGCCGCGGTCGAGCGGGGGGCCGGACTCGGCACGATCACCGGGATCGACCTGCCCCGCGAAAAGAAGGGGCTTGTTCCCGACGAGGAATGGAAAATGACCGCCCGAAAGGAAAAGTGGTACGACTACGAGAGCGTGCTGCTGGGCATCGGGCAGGGGTTGATCCATGTCACGCCGCTCGAGATGCTCATGGGGTATGCGACGCTCGGGACCGGTGGGCAGGTCATGCGGCCCCGCGTCGTCACGAAGTCGGTCCGGATGGACGGCCGGGTTACCGAGCACCCGCAGGAGAAGTTGCGTGACCTGGGCTGGAAGCCCGCGAACGCGGCGTTCGTCCGGCATGCGCTGTGGGGCGTCGTCAACGATTTCGGCACGGCTGGCATCGCGAAACTGCCCGGCATCGATGTCGGCGGCAAGACCGGGACTGCGCAGGTGGCCCAGATGAAGGGTGAGCGGGTCAAGTCCGAGGACCTGCCCTACAATCTGCGCGACCACGCCTGGTTCGTCGCCTTCGCGCCGGTCGACGATCCCCAGATCGCCGTCGTCGCGATGCTCGAGCACGGCGGGCACGGCGGTTCCGCCGCGGCGCCGGTCGTGAAAGCCGTCATGCAGGAATATTTCCGGCAGTCTCCACCCGGAGCGCGCGACAACGCCGCTACCCGCGACACGACGGTTTCTCCGGGCATGCCGCCCGTGAAAAGATAGGGGAAAGCGATGCAGGGTACCCGTGGAAAGATGTCGCGGCTCGACTGGCCGCTCTTCCTGATCGCGCTGCTGCTGTGCGGGATCGGCCTGCTCAATGTCTATAGCGGTACGCGCATCTACAACACGCCCGGGCTGCCGCTGTTCGCCAAGCAGCTGGCCTGGATCGGGATGGGCGTCTTCGTTTTCTTCCTGTTCTACCTGTCGAGCGACGGGTTCGTCGAACAGGTCTCCAACTACTTCTTCTACTTCATTCTAGGGTCCCTCGTCCTGGTGCTCGTGGCCGGGAGCGCCCGCATGGGCGCGCAACGGTGGATCGCGATCGGCGGCTTCAATTTCCAGCCGTCCGAGTTCGCCAAGATCTCGCTGGTCCTGGTGTTCTCGAGGTTCTTCGCCGACCGGTACAATTATTCCGGCATCGGGTTCATGGATACGCTGCCCGCCATGGGAATCGCGCTGGTTCCTTTCGCGCTGGTGGCGCTTCAGCCCGACCTGGGAACCGCCGGGATCTTCCTGTTCATCCTGGCCGGGATGATGGTGGTGTCCGGCGTCCGCTTCCGGGTCCTGGCTTCGCTCTCCTGCCTTGCCGCCGCGGCGGTTCCGGCGCTCTGGTTCGTGATGAAGGAGTACCAGAAGCAGCGCGTGCTGACGTTCCTCGAGCCCGAGCGCGACCCCCTGGGGGCCGGCTACCACGTCATCCAGTCCCAGATCGCAGTGGGATCGGGCGGTTTCCTCGGGAAGGGGTATCTGCACGGGACGCAGGGCTCGCTCCGCTTCCTGCCCGAGCAGCACACGGACTTCGCGTTCGCGGTGTTCGCCGAAGAGTGGGGCTTTGCCGGCGCGGTCGCCCTGCTCGCCCTGTTCGGCTTGCTCGTCTATCGCGGCTTCCACCTGGCCGCCCGGTCGCAGGACCGGTTCGCGTCGTTCGTCTGCGGGGGGATGACCGTCTACTTCCTGGCGCACATCGCCATCAATCTGGCGATGGTCTGCGGATTCTTCCCGGTGGTCGGCATCCCGCTTCCTTTCGTCAGCTATGGCGGGTCGTCGATGCTGACCAACATGATGGCGCTCGGCATCGTCGCGAATGTGGCGCGGACGCGCTACACCTTCCAGGGGCAGGGTGGCTCGGAGGCCGTGGGGGGGTGATCGTGCGGCGTGCGGGTTACTTGAGGCGCCGGGCGATTTCTCCGCGAAGCGAATCGGCCAGTCCGGGCGTATAGCCGACCCACCGCTTCAGGATCTTTCCGGAACCGTCGGACAACAGCAGCATCGGCGCCTGCTCCATCTTGTATCGTTCCCGGAACTGGGCCGGCAAGGCGGTCACCGTGGTAACCGGAAAGGCCACGGGTGGCGGGGGAGGGGCAGGCCGGAGCGGCGCTGTTTCCGCCGTGCCCCGCGCGGTGTCGAATTTCTCGCGGTCGAACAACACCCTGTAAATCCGGACGTTGCCGCCCGGAACCGTTTTCGAAACGGTCCCGACGGCCTCCCACGCATCGGAGCAGGGAGGGCACCACGGGAAGTCGAACACGATGAGCCGGAGCGGTTCGGACGACGGGGGCAGGTCGACGAGCGCTTTTCCCGCGTCGTCGGTCATGACGGGCGTCTTGGACGGGAACGGTGTGGACCCCTCGGCAAACCGCAGGCTCGTGCACCCTCCGGCGGTCATCAAGGCGACGGCGAACCCAAGCACCGTCGCCCCGACGCAGATTCGAAGCCGGATGTCGGCTCGTCCCATATCCCGTTAAACGTTTTTCTGGATCAACGCGACGATGTTGGCCTTCGGGCTGACGCCGACCAGTTGCCCCTTGATCTGCCCGTCCTTGAACAGGATGAGCGTCGGGATGCCGCGGACCCCGTACTGCGAGGCGATCTCGGGGCTCTCGTCGACGTTGACCTTTGCGATCCGCGCCTTCCCTGAAAGTTCGGTCGCGATCTCGGCCAGCAGGGGGGCGATCGTCCGGCAGGGACCGCACCAGGGCGCCCAGAAGTCGACCACGACCGGCGTGTCTCCGCTCTCGATGGTCGCCTTGAAATTCGAGTTGTTCAGTTCCAGGATGTTCTCGGCCATGCTTTCCTCCGTTATGGTTGCCCGGGCCCTGTCGGGGCCGGAAGTGTAATCTGGCCCGCATTTCTCACCACCCTACTGCTACGGCGGCGGATCCGGGCATGTCTACTGAGTTCCGCTCGATCGGTCTCCTCGACGTAGTGTCAACTACGCCTGCGTCGCCCTCAAG
>JANXQJ010000201.1 GCA_025356865.1 Deltaproteobacteria bacterium
CGGGGCCTCGGGGGGTGCATGGCTGAGCGCAAGGTCAAGATCGGTGCGATTCTCATCAAGTCCGGACTCGTAAACGATGCCCAGCTTCAGGATGCGCTCAAGAGCCAGAGCCAGCTGGGCGGCACGCTCGGCGAAAATCTCGTCAGGCTCGGGCATGTGACCGAGGACGGGCTTCTCAACGCCTTGTCCGACCAGATGGGCCTGCAGCACATCAATCTCTCGAAGATCGAGGTCCCGGTTTCGGTTCAGCGCCTCATCAAGCTCGAGACGGTCCGGCTTCGCCGGGTGCTGCCGATCGGTTTCGAGGGGAAGATGCTCGTGGTCGGAATGGTCGACCCGACCGACCTGACGGCGCTTTCCGACGTCGAGTTCCAGTCGGGGCACAGCACGAAGCCGGTCATCCTCCCGTCGATCCAGTTCGAGCAGGCGCTTGCCTTCTTCAACAAGCACGACTACGGAACCGCTCCGCTCGCGCTGCAGGGCGACCGGTCGGGGCCGCGTCGCGTCAAGATGGACAACAATCTGGGCAGCTTCCTCTCGGCGCTGGTCACCTGGAAAGGGCAGGATCTCCACCTCTCGGCCGGAGCCGTCCCCTCGATCCGCATCGACAACGAGCTGCGTCGCCTCAACCTTCCGGCGGTCAAGCCGGCCGAGATCGAAGAGATGATCTTCGGCATCCTGACTCCGGAGCAGAAGGACACATTCGCCCGCCTGCTCGAACTCGACTTCGCCTATTCGCTCGACGGCGTGGGCCGGTTTCGCTGCAACGTCTACCGTCAGCGCCACTCCATCGGGTTCACCGCCCGTCACGTCGCGGAATCGATCCCGTCGGCGGGGGAACTGGGATTGCCCGATTTCCTGCGCGAGTTCGCCCTCAAGACGCAAGGCCTGGTCCTCGTCACGGGGCCCAACGGCCACGGGAAGTCCACGACGCTCGCCTACATGATCGACGTGATCAACCGCGAGCGGAAGGCCAACGTCATCTCGATCGAAGACCCGATCGAGTTCACCCACAAGCACAAGAATTCCAACATCAACCAGCGCGAGGTCGGCACCGACACCCATTCGTTTGCCGAGGGGCTCCGTTACATCTTTCGCCAGAACCCCGACGTGATCGTCATCGGAGAGTTGCGCGACCACGACAGCATGGCGGTCGCCATCACCGCCGCCGAAACGGGACACCTGGTCATGGCGACGATGCACTCGACCAACGCGACCTCGGCCATCGACCGCCTGATCGACTGCTTTCCGGGCAACCAGCAGTCGCAGGTGCGCGCCCAGCTCGCCGACTGCCTCCAACTCGTCCTCTCCCAGCGGCTTCTGCAGCGCGCCACCGGCACGGGCCGGATCCTGGCCTGGGAAAAGATGACCAGTTCAGTCCGCGTGCGCAACGCGATCCGCGAAGGGAAGGTGCACATGCTGCGCAACATGATGCAGTCCAACGTCGAGGAGATGATCAGCATCGACTGGACGCTGGCCGAACTGGTCGCCTCGGGCAAGGTGCGCTACGACGAGGCGGTCAAGTACAGCGACAACAACGCCTACCTCAACGACCTGCTCAAGGTTCGCGGGGCACTCAAATGATCGGCAAGAAAATCCGGCTCGAACGGATCATGGACCGCCGCACCCACCGGACGGTCGTCGTCCCGATGGATCACGGGGTGACGGTCGGGCCGATTCCGGGTCTTCGGCAGATTCCCCCGGCTGCCAACCTCATAGCCGAAGGCGGGGCCAACGCCGTCGTCCTTCACCGGGGCGGTGCGATGTTCGGCCACCGCGGTTACGGCCCCGACCTGGGATTCATCCTGCACCTGTCGGCCAGCACCAGCATGTCGCCCGACGCCAACCGGAAGGTGCTTGTGGCCGGAGTCGAGGATGCGCTGCGGATGGGCGCCGATGCCGTTTCCATCCACGTGAACCTGGGTGCCGAGGACGAGGCGCAGATGCTTCACGATTTCGGCCGCGTTTCCAGCGACTGCTTCCGGTGGGGGATGCCGCTCCTGGCGATGATCTACACGCGGGGCCCCCGGATCGACGACGAGTACGAAGTCCGCCGCATTTCGCATGCGGCCCGCGTCGGCGCCGAGATGGGCGCCGATCTCGTCAAGGTCGGCTATACCGGCTCGCCCGAGTCTTTCCGGGAAGTCGTCGAGGGGTGCGCGGTGCCGGTCCTCATCGCCGGCGGTGAAAAGATGGAGAGCGACGAGGACGTCCTGCGCATGGTGAAAGACTCGATCCGCGTCGGCGGTGCCGGTGCCTCGATCGGGCGCAACGTCTTCCAGCACGGTTCGCCGGCCCTGATGGTCCGGGCCATCGCCTCGATCGTTCACGACGACGCGTCGGTCGACGAAGCGCTTGCGATCCTGTCGGGCGGGACCGGCGGCGCATGACCGCCCGCATCCTCTGGGCCCGCATCGATCCTTGGGACAAGGAGATGGCGATCGCGGCGCTCGAGTCGGGCGTCTCGACGCTCTGGCTGCCCGAAGGGTGTGCCCCCCTCGCGCGTGAACTGGGGCGCGTCACCGTCGTTTCAGTCGACGGCGACCTGGTCGAGGGCCGCGATTTCCAGGTGACGGGCATCGAGAGCGTCGCCGACGAGGCTCGCGTCGCCGCGTCCCCCGGGCAGGTTCTCTGGGTGGTTCGCCCGTCCGGCCGCGAGATCATCCCGCTCGAGAACCTGGTGGCGTGGCGGCGTCGCATCCTGGTCGAGGCGCGGACGGTCGAGGATGTTTCGCTTTATCTCGGGGTACTCGAAAAAGGGGTCGAGGGCCTGGTGCTGGCCGCCGAAAGCCCCGACGCGATGCGGAAACTCGTGGCGGAAGCGTTGGCCGAACCCGAGCGAGTCCCGCTTGTCGAGGCGCGCGTGACCGCGATCGAGCTGCTGGGGGTCGGCGACCGCGTCTGCGTCGACACCTGTTCATTGATCGAGGGGAGCAAGGGGATGCTGGTCGGCAATTCGAGCGCCGGGCTATTTCTGGTCTGCGCGGAAAATATCGCCAATCCCTATGTGCTGCCGAGGCCGTTCCGCGTCAACGCCGGCGCGGTCCACTCCTACTGTCGCGTCGCAGGCGGAAAGACCGCCTACCTCTCCGAGCTGGTTTCGGGCAGCGAACTGCTCCTGACCGACGAGACGGGTCGGGGCGAGACCGCCACGGTCGGCCGTTCCAAGATCGAGCGGCGGCCGCTGCTGCTGATCCGCGCCACGACCCCCTCGGGGCGCGAACACTCGGTCATTCTCCAGAATGCCGAGACGATCCGCGTGGTGGGTGCCGGGGGCCGGTCGGTGTCGGTCGCCACCCTGGCGCCGGGCGACACGGTTCTCGTGGCTGAAGAAGCGGCCGGGCGCCATTTCGGCGTCGCGGTCGACGAAACGATCCGGGAAAACTGATGGGGAGTCAATCCCCGATGGAGGTCACATGTTTGGAATGGGCATGATGGAAATGCTGATCATCCTCGTCGTCGTCGTGCTGCTGTTCGGGGCCGGAAGACTTCAGGGCGTGGGCAAGGGTTTGGGCGACGGGATCCGCAGTTTCAAGGAAGCGGTAAAGGGTGACGACGAAGCGTCGACCCCGAAGGAAGCCGGCAAGAAGATCGATCCAAGCTGAAAACCGCCATCCGGGGGGGGTGAGCGCTCTCCTCCCCCCGGATGGTTCTACTGGTTTATTCCCCTTCTTTTGCTTCCAGCCGGTATGCGTCGATTCCCTCCGGGATGCCCAGGAAGACGACCATGAACGGCACCGACTTGCCCGGCGCGACATCCAGATTCGCCAGTTTCTCCCCGAAAGGGGACGACAGGGTCTTTTCGATCGTCTCCTTGTCGGCGACCCGGAGGTCTTCTCCTCCGAGCACGTTGCCTGCGTAGACCGTCTTCTCGGCCAGCACCTTGTTGGTGTTGTCGAGCAGGGCGGCGTGGATGCGGATGCGCCCCTTGGTGGCGTGCCCGGTGTTGGCGACCTGCCCCTTGATGACGAACATCCTCCCCGCCTTGACGGTGTTGTCGTAATAGCCGATCAGGTTCCGGATGTCGAACTGCGATCCGCCCGGTTTCGCGACGTTGTCTCCTCCGAGTAGCATCCCGATCGAGGGGACCAGCGACTTGAGCGTGCCCCGCCCGGCCTGGGTGAAGCCCAGATACCAACCGGCGCCCGTGAGTGCCAGGAAGAGGGCGGCGAACAGGGCAACCCCGGGTCGAATGATCGATTCGCGAATTTCGGGCGGCCGCCGCTCCCGGGGGGCGGATTGGGGAGGCGGAAGCTCCTGCGTAGACGACTGCTGTTTCTGTGGGGGCGGCGAGGTGACGGGCGGTGACACGGAAGCCGCCTCGCCGTCGATTCCGACGGTGTTCCCCGTGAATGGCGATGCTTCGGATGCGTCAGGAATCCGGAAGGTTTCTTCGTCGAGCTGGAACGCGAAGGGGTCGGCCTGCGTTGCAGGCGGCGCGGTTTGCGCGTCTTCGGTCGCTGCGGGTTCGGTGCCGATGAAGTCGAGCGCGTCGCTTGGGCTCAGCAGGTCCGGTCCGGCAAGTTCGAACGGGTCGTCCGCAGGGGGAGGGGCGGGTTCCGGAATCGCCGGGGCGGCGGCAGGGGTGGCCCCGGCGTCGGTTCCGGAGAGGAACTGCTCGAACGCCAGGTCCACGTCGTCGAGCTCGAGAGAAGGCGGAGCCGGAGCCGGGGATGGGGAGATTTCCGGCGGCAAGCCATCGGGGGTTTCGGTCAGGAACGGAGACGCCGCGGGCGTGTCGACAACCGGGGCGATTTCGAACCCGCTTTCGATGATCCCTGTTTCCGGTTCCGTCTCCTCGAGGAACGGCACGATCCCGTAAGGGGCGTGTTCTGGAGCCGGCTCGAGGATCAGGGGGACGATCGGGGGGACGGCGGCGGGCGGTTCATCTTCCGGGATGGCGTTCGGGGCTGCGGGCGGTGCCGCGAAGCCGAGATCGATGAAGTCGTCGCTCCGTTCCGGCGGCTCGGACATGGCCAGGTTGATGTCGAATTGTCCGGGCAATGGCGCGGCGTAGGCCGTTTCGGGTTCCGCTGCCGGGGATTCGTCCTTCATCACCAGGATCGATTCGGTGCAGCGCCTGCAGCGGACACGGGCTCCCCTGCCCTTGATCTTGGACTCGTCCAGCCGGAACCGGGCGTGGCATGCCTGACATTCGATGATCATTCCGAACCCTCCGACGATTGTTTTATCATGATAACGGCCATCTCTCTAGGGTTCCGGCAATACGTAGATGTGGGGAAGATGGCGGAGCGCGCCCGCGATGTCCATCCCGTATCCGACGATGAAACCCTTCTGGAGACGAAAGCCCGGGTACTCGATCGTGACCTCGACCTCGCGCCGCTCCCGCTTGTCGATCAGCGCGCAGAACGAGAGCGACCCCGCATTCTTCGCCGCGAAGTGGCGACGGAGATATCGAAGGGATCGACCGGTGTCGACGATGTCCTCGACGACCACGACATCGAGTCCGGTGACGTCGGTCTCGATGTCCTTGGTGATTTCCTGCGACCCCCCGGGAGACCGCTCGCCGCCGTAGCTGCGAAGCCGCAGGAAATCGACGAGGACCGGCACCGGGATCAGCCGCGCCAGGTCGGCGAGCAGGAAAGCGCCGCCGTTGAGCACGCCGACCAGCACGACCCCCCCGGGGTGGTCTTTCGCGATCCGGCCGGCCATCAGGGTGACCCGCCTCCGGATCTGCGCGGCCGTGAAGCGGGGGCGGGCGTCCGGGGGGAGGCCAGCTCCCGCTCCGCCGAACGGCGTTTTCGCCCGTACGGTCACGCCGCTGCCGCCTTCGCGTGGCGCAGGGCGCCCAGCCAGCACATCAGGATGCCGGCTTCGTACAGGACGTAAAGGGGGCCGGCGACCAGCAGTTGCGACACCATGTCGGGTGGAGTCAGGACGGCTGCCAGCAGCAGCGCCCCGAGGACCGCCACCTTGCGCCCCTTGCGGAGCAGCGCCGGAGTGAGGATTCCGCCGCGGCCGCACAGGTAGAGGAGCAGCGGCAACTCGAACAGCACGCCGAAGATCGAGAGCATCCGCAGGACCAGTGACAGCGACGCCTGCATCGACGGCATGGGAACGATCGACTGGCGGCCGAAGGAAAGCAGGAAGGAAAAGATCGTCGGGATCGCCACGAAATAGCCGAATGCCACGCCCGCGGCGAGACCGGCTGCGGACCAGAACGCGAAACGAAGCACGAGGGCCCGTTCTTTTGCATACAGGCCCGGGCTGACGAATCGCCAGGCTTGATAGGATACGACCGGGCTCGCCAGGAGGAAGCCGCCCCACAGCGCGACCTTGAAGTAGGTCAGGAACGCCTCGGTCAACTCGGTGAAAATGAGGTGCGAATCGGGGGGAAGCGACCGGCTGAGCGGCGCCATCAGCGTTCCGTAGATCGGTCCCGCCCAGTTGTAGCAGACGATCGTGCCGATTGCGACGGCCAGCAGTGCCCGGACCAGCCGCTTTCGGAGTTCGTCGAGGTGCCCGGTCAGCGGGAGGCGTGGTTCTTCGGCCGCCGTCGGGACAGGAGGGTCGGTTGCGGAGAGCGTCATGCGCCGGGCTTTGCTTCCCCGTGTCCGGCCTCGGCGGTTCTTGCAGCGACTGGCGTCGCGTCGGGGGGAGGCGCCGGACCGGCCGCGGAGGCGGCAGGCAATCCATAGGCCTCGGGCGGATAGGGTGACGGGGCTGCAGGCCCGTCGGGCCCGCCAGCCCCGGTTCCCTCGGGCTGTCCGGCTTCGCGGGTTGCCTCCATGATTCCCTGGCGCACATCCTCGGACGCCTTCTTGAATTCGGCCATTCCCTTCCCGAGACTTCGCGCAAGGTCGGGGAGGCGCTTGGGGCCGAAGAATATCAGTGCCACGACCAGGATGAGAATCAGTTCCTGCATGCCGATGCCGAACATTTAGATTTCCTCCGTTTCCCAGACTCTTCAATATACCTCGAAACAGATTGGCCCGGCATCTGGTAACATGGCTTAATTACCCGAAAACCGGCAGTATCCGATGGCCCTGTTGGGAGGCATTGTGTTTATTGGCGTAGACGTAGGTTCAACCAGCATGAAATTCGTCCTGTTCGTTCCGAAGGGGGAGGAATTCCCCCAAGGCGCGGTGCGTGAGGCTTTCATCGACCCGGAACCGGTGCCGGCCGTTTCAGGCGGCGACCTGTTCCTGATGTCGAACGATCGAATCCTGGGCGATCCCGGAACACGTGTGCCCGAGCGGTTGCGCGCCTGGTTCGGGACGCTGGGGCCCGAGCGGGTCGCCGGCGTCGTTTTCACCGGACGCAGCGGGCGGCAGATCGCCGAAACGCTCGGGGGTGCCTACGAGAATGATTTCCGCTGCCTGGTCCGCGGCGTCGTCGCCACCTGTCCGGGCGTCCGGACGATCTTCGAGATGGGGGGCGAGAACGCCAAGGTGATCCGGCTCGATTCCGGCCGTGACGGCGGCCTGCCCCGCGTGCGCGACTACGACACGAACGGCGATTGCGCGGCCGGCACCGGGTCCTTCATCGACCAGCAGGCGGTCCGGATGAAGATCCCGGTCGAGGAGATCGGCGAGATGGTCGCGAAAGTGGGAAGCGCCGCCCGCGTCGCAGGCCGCTGCTCCGTCTTCGCCAAGAGCGACATGATCCACGCCCAGCAAAAGGGGGCCTCGCCCGAGGAGATCCTCAAGGGGTTGTGCGAGGCGGTCGCCCGCAACTTCAAGAGCAGCATCAACAAGGGGAAGGACCCGATTCCCCGGGTCGCCCTGGTGGGCGGCCTCTTCGCGAACCGGGGGGTCGTCGACGCGATGCGGGACGCATTCGCCTTCGCCGAGGCCGATTACGTCGTCCCGCGCGGTTTCGCCTGCCTGGGCGCCGCCGGCGCCGCCCTCTCGGCGGCCCAACTTTCCTCCGCGGATCGAAAGCCGATTTCGTTCGACGGGGCCGGAATCGAAAGTGCGCCCGAGAAAACGGCCTTCGCGGCCTGGGCGCCGCTCAATCTTGACAACGTCGTGTTCCTCCGCGACCGGCAGGCGGCGCCTCCGAAGATCGAGGGTCGCCCCGACGTGTTTCTCGGAATCGACATCGGATCTGTCAGCACCAACTTCGCCGTCGTCGACGTCGAAGGCAACCTGGTCAAGGAAATCTACGTCCGCACCCAGTCGCGTCCGGTCCAGGTCGTCATCGAGGGGCTGAAGGCGCTCGAGGACGAGTTCGGCGACACGCTCAACGTGCGCGGCGTCGGGACCACCGGCTCGGGACGCGAACTCATCGGCGAGTTGTGCGGCGCCGACACGGTCCAGGACGAGATCACGGCGCACAAGACCGGCTCGACCTTCATCAGCAACCGCTACTTCGGCCGTCCGGTCGACACGATCCTCGAAATCGGCGGGCAGGATGCGAAGTACATCGGCCTCGAAAACGGCGTGGTCACCGATTTTGCGATGAACGACGCCTGTGCCGCGGGCACCGGCTCCTTCCTCGAAGAGCAGGCCGAGCGGCTGGGGGTGCAGATCAAGGGCGAGTTCGCCGCCCTGGCGCTCTCCTCGAACGCCCCGCTCCGGATGGGCGAGCGGTGCACCGTGTTCATGGAGCAGGACGTCAACAGCTTCATGCACCGGGGCGCGGCCAAGGCCGACATCATCGCCGGGCTCGCCTACTCGGTCGCCCTCAACTACCTGAACCGCGTCGTTCGCGGCCGGAAGATCGGCGACGTGATCTACTTCCAGGGCGGCACCGCCTACAACGACGCCGTCGCAGCCGCCTTCTCGATGGTGCTCGGCAAGCAGGTCATCGTGCCGCCCCACAACGGCGTGATCGGCGCGATCGGCATGGCGCTCCTCGCCCGCGACAAGGTGAAGGCCACGGGCGAACCGACCCGCTTCCGGGGCTTCGACCTGTCTCAGGTCGAGTACAAGCGGCGAGAGTTCGTCTGCAAGGGGTGCAGCAACTTCTGCGAGATGCAGGAAATCCGGATCGAGGGCGTCAACAGCTACTGGGGCGACAAATGCTCCGACCGCTATCGCAAGGCGGTCGAGACCGGCATGAAGCCCGTCATCGAAGACCTTCCGGCGCTCCGCAACGCGCGCATCGACGCGCTGGCCGACGATTTCAGGCCGGGGCCGCGCGGGACGGTGGGTTTTCCCCGGGCGATGTATTTCTTCGAGCACTTCCCCTACTGGAAGGCGCTTTTCGAGACGCTCGGGTTCGGCGTCAAGGTCAGCCCGCGAACCGACCGGTCGATCGCGCGCGAGGGATTCGAGCGCACCGTCGCCGAGCCGTGCTACCCGATCCAGGTGGCGCACGGGCACGTGGCGGCGCTTTTGCGCGATGGCGTCGACTACATGTTCATCCCCAACGTGATCAATGCCGAGACCGACCATACCCATACCGAGTCGCACTTCTGCCCCTGGGGGCAGACGCTGCCTTTCGTGGTCGCCTCGGTCCCGCAGTGGGAAGAGGAACTCGGACGCAAGCTGCTGGCGCCGACCATGCGCTTCCGCGATTCCGAAAAGCACCAGGTCGACGACCTGTTCGCCGTGCTCGAGCCTTTGGGCGTCTCCCGAAAGCTGATCCGGGAAGGGATCCGTGCAGGCAGGGCGGCGCAGGGCGGGTTCTCGCGCTTCCTCGAAGAGAAGGGCGCCGAGGCGATCCGGGCCATCGAAGCCGCCGACGCCCACGCGGTCGTCCTGCTCGGGCGCCCATACAATCTCTATGACCGCGACATCAATCTCGACGTTCCCGCGAAGCTTCGCAGCCGGTACGGCGTCAACGTGCTGCCGATCGACTTCCTGCCGATCGACGACCTCGATATCCGCGGCCTGCACGACAACATGTTCTGGAACTACGGCCGCAAGCTGATTGCCGCCGCGCGCTGGTGCCGTGGTCGCGACCGGTTCCACATCGTCTACGTGACCAACTTCAAGTGCGGCCCCGATTCGTTCGTCCGCCACTTCATCTCGCCCGCCTCCGAGTCGCCCCACCTGGCGCTCCAGTTCGACGGCCACGGGAACGACGCGGGCTACATGACCCGGTGCGAGGCGTATCTCGACAGCAAGGGGGTGCTCCGTTGGTGGTCCGGAAAATGAGCGAAAATCCTTTGAAGGGCCGGACGGTCTATTTCCCGTCCATGACCGAGGCGGGGGCCATGGTGACCGCCGCCGCCTTCCGCTCGGTGGGGATCGAGGCACGGCCGATGCCCCCCTCCGACGCCGAAACGCTGGCCATGGGCGGTCGGTTCTCTTCCGGGGAGGAGTGCCTGCCGCTCAAGATGACGATGGGAGACGCGCTCAAGCTGCTGGTCAGCGGCGAGATCGCGCCCGAGAAGATGGCTTTCTTCATGCCCAAGTCCGACGGGCCCTGCCGGTTCGGCATGTACGGGCCCTACATGAAAATGGTGTTCGCCGAGATGGGGTACGGCGACGTCCTCTTCATCTCGCCGACCAACGAGGACGGTTACGCCGGCGTCGGCGAGCACGGGCAGCGGCTGATCCGGACCGCCTGGCGCGGCATCGTGGCCTCCGACCTGCTCCGGAAACTGCTCTTCCGGGTCCGCCCCTACGAAACGGAACGGGGTGGCACGGACGTCGCGTTCGACCGTGGGGTCGAGCTGCTCAGTGCCGCAGTCGGGCACCCCGGCGATGGCGCGCGCGCCAAGGTCGCCCGGATCACCGATGCGCTGAGGCAGGCCCGATCGCTGATCCACGCGGTTCCGGCCGACTATTCCAATCCGCGTCCGCTGATCGGGATCGTCGGCGAGATATTCTGCCGGCTCAACAAGTTCAGCAACGACGACGTGGTTCGCAAGGTCGAGGAGACGGGCGGCGAATGCTGGATGTCCGATGTCTCCGAGTGGGTGTGGTACACCAACGCGGCGCAGCTTCAGCTGCTCGGCCGATATCGCCGGCACTTCACGAAAGAGAATTTCGGCGCCCGGATCAAGTGGCACCTCCAGCGGCGGGACGAGCACGCCTTCCTCTCGGCGTTCGAGGACGATTTCACCGGCTACGAGGAGGCGCACGACATCCGCGAGATCATGGAACTGGCGAGACCCTACCTTCCGCCGGAAGGGGTGCTGGGCGAGATGATGCTTTCGGTGGGGAAGGCGATCTACCTGCAGGGCAAGGGGATCGACGGCGTACTCGACATCAACCCTTTTTCCTGCATGAACGGGATCGTCGCCGAGGCGATCTATCCTCGCGTCTCCCGCGTGATCGACGGATTGCCGATCCGGGTATTCTATTTCGACGGGTCGGGCGCGGACCGGCGGCACGAACTCGAGATATTCATGGATCTCGTCGGCGAGTACCGGGAACGGAAGAAGGTGGTGCGTCGTTTCCCGAAGGCCTTCCGGCGTTAGCCCGCGAATCTAAAGCAGGTCGTCGGCCTGCCCCGGTTTCGAGGGGGCGGCCCCGCCTGTCCCTCCGGTGCCCGGTTCGGGCACCGTCCCCAGTTTGAACGGCAACAGGACCCCTTCGGTCGAACCGGACGGCAGAACCTTGCCCGTCGACGGGTCGACGTGCGCAAAGGTGATGCCGGGCGGAACCGGGAACTCGTGGGACGGGGCCACGCCGAGCGCCTTCCCCATGTAGCGGATCCAGATCGGCAGCGCGATCGAGGCGGCAGACCCGTGCCCGAGCGGCTTGGGCGTGTCGAAGCCGACCCAGACCGCGGCGGCGATGTCGGGGGAGAAGCCGACGAACCAGGCGTCGTTCGTGTCGTTGGTCGTGCCCGTCTTGCCGGCGATGTCGGGACCGAGGCCTCTCGCGGAGGCGGCCGTCCCGCTCAGGACGACCTCCTGCATCAGGCGGACGGCGAGGTAGGCGGTTTCGGGCGATACGGTGCGCAGGATCTTCGGTTCGGTTTTTTCGAGCACGTTTCCCGCCCCGTCGCGAACCTCCCGGATGAAATAAGGCGAGGCCCGCTCGCCCATGGCGGCGAAGGTCGCGTAGGCCGTGCACAGTTCGATCGGGGAAACGCTCGCCGATCCCAGTGCGATGGAAAGGTTCCGCTCGATCGGAGACTCGATGCCGAGGGCGTGGGCCATGTCGAGCGCCGCATCCACCCCGATCTCGCTCAAGAGGCGCACGGTCGCCAGGTTGCGCGACTTGGCCAGCGCCTCGAGCATCGTGATGGGGCCGAGGAAGGTGCCGTCGTAATTGCGCGGCTTCCACATCTGGGTCTCGTTCCGCTCGAACTCGATCGGCGAGTCGTCGACCGTCGAAACGACCGTCCTGCCCTTCTCGATCGCCGCCGCGTAGACGATCGGCTTGAACGCCGAACCGGGCTGCCGCTTTGCCTGCAGCGCGCGGTTGAACTGCGACAGTGCGAAGTCGGCGCCTCCCACCATCGACAGGACGCCGCCCGTGTGGGGATCGAGGCAGATCAGCGCGCCCTGCAGCCCGGCGTAGTTCCGGTCGGCCTCGAGCTTCCGGATCCCCTCGGTCAGTGCGTCGTCGGCCGCTTCCTGCATCCGCCCGTCGATCGTCGTGTAGATGTTGAGCTGGCTCTTGTAGATCGCGTCCGGGCCGTATTTCTCCTGGAGGTAATTCCGGACGTATTCCAGGAAATAGGCCGATTTCGAGCGGAAGGTCGACGGGGGGGCCATCGTCATCGTCGCCTTGAACGCTTCGTCGGCCTGCAGCGGGGTGATGAACCCGACCTCGCCCATCCGGCGGAGGACGTATTTCTGCCGCTGCTTGGCCAGGTCGAAATGCTTCCGGGGGGAGTAGCTGGTCGGCGCCTGGGCAAGGCCTGCAAGCAGGGCGCCCTCGGCCACGCTGAGTTCCCCGACGCCCTTGTTGAAGAAGGTGCGCGCGGCGGCCTCCACTCCGTAGGATCCTTCCCCGAGGTAGATCTGGTTGAGATAGAGGTAGAGGATCTCCTGCTTGGACATCGCGTTTTCGATGCGGTAAGCGAGGATGAGCTCTTTCATCTTCCGCTGGATCTTTCGCTCGGGCGTCAGGAAGAGGTTCTTGACCGTCTGCTGCGTGATCGTGCTGGCGCCCTGCGCATAGCCGCCGTGGAGCACGTCCTTGACGATCGCGCGCAGGATCGCGAGGTAGTCGACCCCCTTGTGCTGGAAGAAGTGGGCGTCCTCGGCGGCGAGAAAGGCGTTGACGACGTGGGGGGGGATGGCTGTGTACGGAACGAGCGTCCGCCGCTCGAGGTAGATCTCTCCCACGACCTTGTTGTTGCGGTCGAATATCTTGGAGGAGACGCTGGGACGGTAGGCGGCGGCCGACTGGATCGACGGGAAATCGCCGAACTGCGCGAGCAGGAAGAAGCCGAGCAACCCGCCGAGAACGCAGCAGGTGGCGACCGCCGCGGCCACGGCCACCGCTTTTCCCCACGGGAAACGGGAAGGTCCCTTGATTGAAAACTTTCGCGCCACCGGCAATCTCTTTTCGACAGAAGTGATTTTCGGGTCAACGTTGGATTATACCACCGGACAAAGCCATCGGATTTGGGGTTGAATAGAGGGATGCCCGAGCAAGACGTCCCCCGGAAGGAGATACCCGGAGGCGCCATGCGACGGCCGTTCCCCTGCGTGGCACACTGGCGGCACGCTTTCCGACCAAGGAGGTTCCCATGTCCAGACGTTTCGTTCTGATCGTAACCGCTCTCGCGACAATCCTGTCCGGCACCGCTGCGTTCGCGGCGCAACCCGTCACGCAGGTGACCTGGCTCGGCCACTCGGCGTTCAAGGTCGTGACTCCCGCGGGCAGGGTCCTCTTCCTCGACCCGTGGGTGGCCAATCCCGCCAACAAGCTGGGCGTCGAGGCGCTCGCCGGGATCGGGAAGGCCGACCTCGTGCTTCTCACGCACGGACACGGCGACCACATCGGCAACACCCAGGAGATCGCGACGAAGACGGGCGCAAACCTGGTGGCCACCTTCGACCTGGGCAGGGCGATGGTGCGGTACGGCGGCTTTCCCGAAAAGCAGTTCGGTTTCGGGACCACCGGCAATTTCGGTGGGCAGATCCCGTTGCTCGACGGCGATGTCACGGTGGCGTTCGTTCCTGCGGTCCACAGCTCCGCCATGGAATACGAGGGGCAGGCCGGCATGCCCAAGGGGCTCGCATTCGCGGGCAACCCGGCCGGCTTCGTGCTGAAGGTGAAGGACGGGCCGGTGATCTACTACACGGGCGACACCGACGTGTTCGCCGACATGGCGTTCGTTTCCGGTTATTTCGGGAAGATAGACCTGATGCTCGTCTGCATCGGCGACAAGTTCACGATGGGGCCGCGCGGCGCGGCGCAGTCGGTCAAGATCGTGAAGCCGTCCATCGCGATCCCGATGCACTACGGGACCTTCCCGGTGCTGACCGGCACCCCCGAGGCGTTCCGCGCCGAAATGAAGAAGGCGGGCGCGAAGGCGGCGCTGAAAGTCATGACGGTGGGTGAAACGATCGACTGGCCCAAGAAATAGGCCGGTCGTTCGACCTGGCGACCTTCATCGTCTGCTCGGTTTCAATGGACCGGACATCCTCGGTGATCTCCGGCGTGATCTTGAGGGTTGCAAGGGCCGAGTCGAACAGGAGCCC
>JANXQJ010000021.1 GCA_025356865.1 Deltaproteobacteria bacterium
GGTACACGCTCAAGCGGCCTCGTGAAACCTCTTCCTGCGAATTCTCGGGGTCAGTATACTACTCGCGAAAACCGCCGGACACCTGATAACGCGCGCAGCGCGGGTGTCTTGTCAACCGGCGTTGTCCTCATTGGTCCGGCCCCCGGTCGCCTTATTGCGGTCCGTAGTCCGGGAAGGGGTCGTGGGGGTAATCGTCGAAGCGGGGCGGTGCGCGTGCGGGGATCGCGTCGGTGTCGTCGAACAGGGACGTCGGCGGGATGCCGGGCAACCTGAGCGGGTCGAACTTCCGGCCGACGTGGTCGAGGATTTTGCGGATGGCGGACGCCTTTGTGATGAAACCGACGACGCGCATCCGTTCCCCGCATCGGCACAACATCGGGTCGGCCTCGTAGACGCGGCGGATGAGGCGGGCCCACGATTTTCGACGCGCCTTGAGCCAGCCGGATTCAGGGCCTGTCGTGTTCACTGGCTCCGGCACCGCGTCCGGGTCGGGCAGCATGAACGCCTCCCGCCGTTTCGAGATACCGCGGTGGGCGTTCGAGTAGGCGCCGTAGTAGTGGACGAGCTGGGCGCCGGGTTCCGGGATGTGCGAGGTCACCCGGGCGACCCACTCCAGATAGTCGAAGTCCTGGTGCTCCGCCGGACTCGGCACGTCGCTGTGGTCGTTGCCGGCCCCCTTGGCGAGATATCGCAACTTGGGTTCCTGCGCCGGGCCTGCGAGCAACCGACTGCTCGCGGCCGGGCCGCGCACCATGTAGAGCCCCACGCGGATGATGTTTTCGACATCGGGGATCTCGTCCCCGGCGAACGCGTGAAACCCCGAGTGGCGCCAGGATTTCATCCGGTCGATCAATTCGTCGGACACCATCCGTTCTTTGACAAGCAGGGCGAAAACGTGTGCCTGAAACAGTTCCCGGAGGATGGAAACATCAAAAACGCGGGCAATTATTATCTTGGGGGACGACTTGGCAAGGATTTCGTGATAGATGTCGCCAGCGAAAGTTCCTCCATCGCTTCCCGGTGCGCACCGTAATTCTCCAGCACCACAGCAAGCGCATTATGCGTAGAGGGATCCGAGGGGGTCTGCGCGATAGTCTCTTTCAATAGGCGAATCGCCTCCCCTGAATTACCCGTTTTTGCAAGGTCCATGGCCAGTCCGACCGAGGTAGGAGTATGTAAGGGGCGCAAGGATAGCGCATTTCTGTAGCAGGGTATGGCTTCGCCGAATTGACCCGACCGGTCGAGTAGTACCCCCAAGTAATACCAAGCATCTGGATCCGATGGGGATAGCTTCACCGACTGCCGCAAATGTTCGAGTCCTTCAGGTAGTCTGCCTCCACCCGCCAATCCAAGTCCAAGCGCACGATGGATCGAAGCGTTCCCTGGATTCAATCGCAAGATCTCCCGATATTCAGCAACTGCTTCCCATCTCATCCCTTTAAGCGCGTAAATGCGCCCGAGTTCAAGATGACCGGGTTCGTAATCCGGAAAATTCTGGGTAATTTCTCTTAAGATAAATTCAGCCTCTTGTAATCTTCCCGCCAATCGCAAAGCAATTCCGTAGTTAACGATATACTTTGCGTTATCTGGTTCTATTCTGACCGCCTCTTGGAGATGATACAACCCGGCAGAATAGTTCCCCTGCTCATTATATGCGACACCGATATTCTGGTGTGCGAAAGAATTTTCAGTATTTATATCAAGAGAGCGTGTAAATACGGCGAACTCATCTTTCCAGTAAGCCACCTGCCTCCAAGATGCCATAGTCATGACTATTAAAGCCATTATGGAGACCGCAGGCATTATATATCGCCACCTTAGGCGATTGCCCATTTCCTCGGCCGCCCAAGCAAATAATATGAATAGCCCGACAGAGGGGATGTACATGTATCGATCTGCCATAGACTGTTTCCCGACCTGAATGACCCCAATGACTGGGACTAAAGTTCCAATAAACCAAAACCAACCGACCGGGAGCCAATTTCTCCTTCGTCTGAAATAGAGCACCAGCGCGGATATCACTCCGAGAAAGAGGAACCCTGCAATTAATTGCCAGCCCGGAATATTGCCACCTGTATAGGGATAAAATGGGGCCAGCCACTCCGGCCAAATAGTGTCTCGAAGATAATAGATGTATGACCTGACGCCATTGGCGGTTCGAACCCCAAGAGGAATCTGTCGAATTGCATCCCCATGCTTCTGGGCTATGATGGTTACCACACTGGATACGATCGTTAAAACAAAAAATGGTATTTTTTCAAGCAAAAGACCCAGTATTTTCGGATATAATACGCTGTTCTGGGAATCCGAGCTTTCGCTAAGTACGGCAGTTCTCCCAAATGGCCAGAAGTCTAGAAGTAGGAGGACGAACGGAACGGTAACTATCATCGGTTTCGACAATAGCCCAAAAACATACCATAGAATGGCGAAAATATAAGACAATCTTGAATGTGTTCTTTTCCAAATCGACCATGAATACAACATGAGAAGGAAGAATAAACCACTTAACAGATCCTTCCGTTCGCAAATCCAAGCTACAGATTCGACATGTAGTGGATGCAAAGCGAATGCGGCGGCGACAAAAGCACTTCTCCAGAGCGCGCCGGTCATCCTGACAAGAACAAGAAGAAGCAGTAAGCTGTTTACTGTATGGAGAAATATGTTGGTTACATGGTGCGCGCCCGGATTGACGCCGAACAACTCGACATCGGTCATGTGCGACAACCATGTCACAGGATGCCAATTGGCCGCGTCCATAGTCGTGAAAGCATAACGAACGCCATCAATTGTAAGCCCTGCCTTGACGGTTCGGTTGCCAGTAACATACTGCTCATCATCCACCGGTATGAAGGCATGCTGTGTCGTCTGCCCATAAACTACGTAAACGAGAATGCTCAGAATTATGCAGATTGCAATAAGTTGCCGGTTTTTTGATCTTATGAGATTCCACGATCCGAACATGGCAGTCCTCTTGTTCATTTATCGTTAACCGCTCTGGGTTCCCAATCGTGCGATCGACTAGGGACGAATCAATAAACGACAATTACCACAATAATCTTCGAAGCGCCATCAGGGATGATTATCAGCAATCGGTTTTTCCCTACACTCCATTTCCTCGCTGCGCCCTCTTTTTTCATGTCGCAATTAGCCTCCTGGATTTGCGGGATTAACGTGTAACGCGGTGACTTGCCAATGAGCGAATGCGGTATACTGGAAAACAGCAGAAGGGGCCATATAATAATGCGGGGCAGCAACATGGGATCCTTCACGGAAGGGTTGGTGAATTCAGGGCATGGATATTATTCCGGTTATTTGGCGAGGGGTTAGGCAATAACGCCATATGCGTGCCATGCATCTGGTCTTGAAAGATAATAGCCATATGCTATCGTTTTGTTAAGAGTGATGCCCTCGTAAAAAGTCTTCATCTGGGATAACGCCCTGATAATATTGGTAAAACCCTCGTTTTTCGCTTGACACCCGATGCCGGGTTACGATATAATTCCTCAACAAATACAGATAGTTGAGGTCTGTTCATTGCTTTTCACCAAGGACCACAAAACCCGGCCCCTGTTCAACCCGCTGGAGCGGTTCGGCAAGCATCGGCGGGCACGCATCGAGAACGGTTGGGCGCAGCTGTTCCGGGAGCAGATCCTGCCGAAGCTGCCCGTGGAAAGGATTCGCCCCTTTTACTGCGGATCGAAGGGAGCTCCGACCAAGGACCTCTACGCGATGCTGGGGGTCCTGCTCCTGCAGCAGATGCACGATCTCACCGACGAGGAGACGACCGACCAGGTGGCCTTCAACGTCAAGTGGCAATACGCCCTGAACCTTTCCGAAAGCAACGAGCGGGAACTGTACGTCTGCCCCAAGACGTTGTGGAGCTTTCGGAACCTGCTTGCAGTGAACAATCTCTCCGGCACGATCTTTACCACGATCACCGACCATCTGGCGCAGCTGTTTTCCGTGGACCCTGCCCACCAGCGACTGGACTCGGTCCATGTCTTTTCCAACATGCGCCGCCTGGGGCGGGTCTCCCTGTTCGTCCGCACGATCAAGGGTTTTCTGGTGAACCTGCGCCGTCATCACAAGGAGCGCTTTTCCGCTCTGCCGGCGGAGTTGACCGGGAGGTACCTCGACAAGTCGCAGGAATCGGTCTTCTCGATGGTCAAGCCCTCGGAGTCGGAGAAGACGCTTTCGGCCCTCGGGGAGGATCTGCTTTTTCTGGTCGAGACCTTCGTCGGCGAGAAAGCGGTTTCGGAAATGACCAGCTTCCGGCTTTTGTACCGGCTGTTCTCGGAGCAGTGTGTGGCGCAAAGCGATCCGGCGACGCGGAAGAAGACGTTTCGCGTAAAGACCAACCAGGAGATTCCTTCGGACTCGTTGCAGAACCCGTCCGATCCCGATGCGACCTACTGCGGACACAAGGGGCAGGGATTCCAGGCGCAGATCCAGGAGACGTACGTTCCTCTGCCGCCCCCGGTCGATGGCGACACCACGCGGGAAGCAGAGGCGCCCCTGCGGCTGGCGTTGTCCGTCGCCGTGGAGCAGGCCCACAGAAGCGATGCCCATGCCCTGCTTCCGGCGCTTGCCGACGTGACGGAACGAGGACTGGCTCCCCAGGTGCTGCTGGCGGATTCCCTGTACGGGAGCGAACACAACGTGGCGGAAGCCGCAGCGGCAGGCGTCGAAGTGGTGGCCCCGGTTCCGGGCGGGCAGAGAGAAGGCAAGACCTTTCGTCTGGCGGAGTTTTCGTTCACGGAGGAAGGCGGTATCGCGCTCTGCCCGGCAGGGCATGTGCCGGCGAGCGATTCCATCGTTCGCAAGCATCGGGAGGTGGTCTTCTCCACCGCGCATTGCCTGGGGTGTCCGAAGAGAAAGGGGTGCCCGGTCAAGTCGGTGAGGAAGGGATACGGGTTTACCTACGACCAAAAACAGGTCCGGATGGCCAGGCGCCGAGCACGGGAGAAGACGGCGGAGTTCGCCGACCGCTACCGTCACCGATCCGGCGTCGAGGCGACGATGTCGGCCCTGGACCGCCTGACCGGGGTGAAGCAGTTGCGGGTTCGAGGAATCAACGCCGTACGCTTCGCCGTGACGATGAAGGTGTTGGGGTTGAACATATTCCGGAGTGCCGCGTTCGTCCGGCAAAAAAGCAAAGGGAAAAGGCACCGGAACAGCTCCGGATTGCCTCTTCGGGAAGCCGTTATCGGTTTGTACGCGGTTTGCCGTCGCCGTTGGCATCTCTTCCTTACCCATGTCGCTACGGAACCATGCTTTCGATTCTACCCGCGCGAAATCGCCGCGTGAGTTTTTACGGGGGCATCAAATCCCGAGGCCCCATTTCCAGCGACCCTGGCAATGCTCCCGTCTGGAAACGCCCGAAATACAGCGCCCAGGATGGGGTCAGAGACGTACAAACTTCCATCTGGCCCCATCGCTAATCCCGCAGGGTAAGCCAACGACACGTTTGATGATTGAGTGAAGCTTGTTCCAGAATTAACGTTTGGTTGAACGCTGATATTTTCATCAGGAACGGAACTCCCAACCTCGGCGGCAGTTTCACCGCTCAGCGAATGGGGATCGACAAGTTCCAATCGCCCCGACGAATCAATGAAGAATGGCCCCGATTGGGCGGATGTGGAACTTGAAAGAGAACCAGACGACGCAGCCGAAAAGCTGTTATTGATTTGAGAACTACCGCCAATAAAAGTAGAGATTATTCCGTTCGAGGTCACGTATCGAACTCGGTGATGTTGTGTGTCAGCTATATAAAAGCTTCCGTCAGAATTAACGGAGAGCGAAGTGGGTTGATAGAGGGAGGCCTGAGTGGCAAGAAGGCCATCTCCGATCCCATCCGGCGGGTTCCCTCCTCCGGCTACAATGCGAATGGTCCCATCATTTTCGACACGCCAGATCAGGTTGCGGGTACTGTCCGCGAGGTAAAGAGTGTTGTCCGGTCCTACTGCAACTCCGCCGATAGCGCCTAAAGTCGCATTGATGGCCAATCCGCCACTGCCTGAAGATCCCCCCGGAATTCCGGATCCGGCAACGACGTGGACGGTTCCGTCTGGATATTGGCGCAGGACCCTGTAATGATTGGTGTCTGCGATGTAGAGGCTATCGTCAGCTCCAACCGCAACGCTCCAGGGGGTGTCGAGAGAAACTCTCTTGCCCAGGGTGCCCTCTGGATAGTCACCGCCAATGTCCGCTGGTACAATCCCCCCGCCACCAGTTGACGACCCGACGACCCGATTTACATCGCCCGTTTTCGATTGAGAACCATTCCCTAAAAATAACGTCTGACCGACCGGGTCGTAGGTGTGTAGTAGATCCAATGTCCACCCGCCCAAACCATGAGCACGGGCGTCCCATCCACCAACCGTTGCTTGAGTGGTTTGCCAGAGAATAATTCGGGTAGAAGAAGGCGTTCCTGACATTGGTACCGTCGAAGATATCCCAAATGCATCCGCCACTTCTGGAGGAACATAATATTGGGCATCGTAGCCGAACCCAACCCGGATTGTGGCCCGCTGGATACCTTGCGCAGGAATCCCAAGATACCCCCTCCCGTCCCAAGGAAATCGAACTGTGCAATCGGTGTCAGGCGGAATGTCACCGCTATACCGGTGGCCGCCGATGATGACCTCCCAATACACCCTCGCCAAGCTCTCTGGGATTGAGGACCCAGTTAAAGGGATAGTAATCGTGTTTTTTGTAGCCCACCCCGGGACGCGGCTACTGCGATAGTTCAGCGCGAACGGCGTCCCGGTGATCGGAATCGTCTCTCCCAGTATCTGTTGGGGACAATAGAGGATGGATCCCCGTTTAACGCCGCTACTATCCTTTCCGAAAAAATCGCAAGGGTCGGTCCCGGTGGGGGTTCCCCCGTCGGGACTTCTGGCATCGCCCGGTTTTTTATAGGGCCAGTTGAAATCATAAATAGAAAAATGCGTGATCGGCACCCGCCATAGGCTATTACCCGGTTCGTACAGATTGGCGAGTTTTTCCCGTTCGACGTCTGTTATTCCTAGGGTTGCAAGCGTCGAACTATTATCTGCCGTTCCGTCACCATCGGAATCGATTTCCGCCTTTCCAGCCGAGACACCGACAATTTTCACGACCCGTCCGTTTTCAGAAGGAATCCATGTCGCTTTGGCTGTGTCGTAATAACCAGCAGGAACGATGATGCCGACCGGGAAATTCAAGAAGTTCTCCACATAGACATAGACCGGTCGGTCGAAACTTACCCCGGCTGCACCTGCCTCGAGCGCTTCGTCTACCGAGAGATCTACAGCATATGTGTAGGCAGTCGCCGGGGGTAAAGGTGCCGGCATGCGCTTTTCCCCATTCGCCCCTACCGTAAATTCCGTTGCCCGGATCCCCAATGTCGAAAGGGGACGCACGCTTCCGTCGGGAAACACCGCTTGCGCACCGGTCCCCTGTGCCAGGAGCACTGTTGCCTGCCTGGTGCCACGTTCATCAGACACCATGCTCCCCCGAGCTGCCTGGATCGCCACGGCGGCATTCAGGTCAATCGAAGTCACTTGATTGTCATAAGGCACCAAAACGACGTCTGGGAGGAAAATGTAGTCCTGCCAGGGTACATCGCACTTGCGGTGCGCTGAAAGATAGCCGGGCATTTCGAAGGAGACGGTCAGGATTTCTCCGCCATTGACCGCCATATCGAACATCCCGTCCGATCGAGTCGAAGTCTTGCCGAATTCAGGGCGACGATGGACCGACACGGCAACTCCTGGCAGCGGTTGACCGTCGACCCCTCGGACATATCCCCGGAGTACTGAAACTCGTTTCTGGTCGATTGTCCCGAAAACCACATCGCGCTGAATCGGATCTGCCCCGGAGTAGAGAAAAGCAGAAGATGCAGCCACGGTCGTTGTAACAGTCTTGTCTCGTGGTGGTGCTACCGTGATGGGATCGGGCGGAATCATCACGGGCTCCGGTCCCTGAGAAACGACCACCGCAACCGAAGAGCCGTGAAGAATCGATGTGCCGCTTGGCGGGTTCTGCGAGATGACCCGGCCCGATGCCACCTTGCCCGAATAGGCATTCGTGACCGTCCCCAAATTCAACGAACTTGAGACAAGGGCGGTCTGCGCCTCGGTCTGGGTCATACCCAGCACGACGGGAACCGGCACCATCAAGGGACCCGACGACACCGTCATGTTCACCGCCGATCCAGGCGGAATCATCGAGCCTGCCGTCGGACTCTGGCTGATCACGTTTCCGGATGGCACGGTGTCACTACTTGCGGACGTAATGGTCCCGACGGTCAATCCTGCACCGGCGATCGTGTCCTGTGCGCTGGCCTGCGACATCCCGACCACGTTGGGCACGCTTACGGGAGGGATAAATGCCGTGATGACGACCGTGGCGGGGGCGCTGCTTGCCTGGCCGTCGTTCACGACCAGGTTGATCGTATAGCTCCCCTCCACGTCCGGCGTAATCATGGCGAACGCAGAGGTCGAATTACTCACGCTTGCCGTGCTGCCGGTGGGCGCGGAAGTCAGACTCCAACTGTATGTGATCGGATCGTTGTTTTCGTCGTCGCTGCCGGTTCCGTCGAGCGAGATGACGGTGTTCACCGGCGCATCGTTGGACGCGGCAATCGCTACCGCGACCGGAGGCACGTTGATCGCAGTCACGATGAGGGAATCCGGATCGGAATCGAATACGCCGTCGTTCACGATCAGGCGAAAAACATAATCACCCAACAGGTCGGGCAAAAATGTCGGAGAGACCGTCGCCGCATCGGCCAGGACAGACGAGCTTCCTTCGGGTCTGGAAACGAGAATCCACGAATATGACAGCGTTTGTTCTTCGGGGTCGAATGAACCGCTTCCGTCGAGATGAACAGGCTGATTTCTTGGCGCCAGCGCATCCAAACCGGTAAACGCGGTTGGAGGAACGTTCGGAGGAACGGCCACGATCGTTACATTGTCAGGCAACGAGTTTGCCTGACCGTCGTTGACGACCAGTTCCAGGAGGTACGCGCCGTTTTCATCGGCCACAAATGTGGGCGCGGATGCAACCGGATTGCTTAGTACGGCCTGGCTCTGTTGCGGTTTGCCGGTCATGCTCCACGCGTACGTGATCGGATCGCTATCGGGATCGAAGCTGGCGTAGCCATCCAGGAAAACCTGATTGCCGGTGCTGACGTTCTGGTCTGCCCCCGCGACTGCCGTCGGCGGCGTGTTCGGTTGAACCGCCGTCACTGAGATGTTGTCGGGCAGACTATTCTGAACTCCGTCATTCACGATCAATTGCGCGATATAGGAGCCAGCCAGATCCGGAACGAAATAGGGTCCAACCGTGTTCGGTCCGGCCAGCGTCGACTGGCTGCCGGACGGCTTGACAGCTATCGACCATTGATAACTGATCGGGGCGTTTTCGGGATCGGAGCTTCCGCGGCCGTCAAGGTAGACATTATCTCCGGTGCGGATGTTCTGTGCCGGACCCGCCTCAGCGATCGGCGGCAGGTTGTCGTTGACCGTCACATTGTCCTGATCCATCAACCCATCGGTCGTGGCGATGACCGCCCGTATCAGGTTGCCTCCGGACACCAGCGGAATGCTCGGC
>JANXQJ010000071.1 GCA_025356865.1 Deltaproteobacteria bacterium
CCTGATGCATATCAGCTATGAGGGCGGCATCCTCGAGGACGTCTGGGCCGAACCGCCCGAGAACATGTTCACTCTGACCGTGTCCCCCGAGAAGGCGCCCGACAAGGCGACCTATGTCGAAGTCTCCTTCGTGGACGGCCTGCCGGTCGCGGTCAACGGCAAGAAGATGGGGCCTGCCAAGCTGCTCTCGGCGCTCAACGTGCTGGGCGGCGCCAACGGAATCGGCCGTCTCGACCTGGTCGAGAACCGTTATGTAGGCATGAAGTCGCGCGGCGTCTATGAGACTCCCGGCGGCACCATCATGCACCTGGCCCATCGCGCGATCGAGTCGATCACGCTGGACCGCGAGGTCATGCACTTCCGCGATTCGCTCATCCCCAAGTTCGCCGAGATGGTCTACAACGGGTACTGGTACACGCCCGAGATGGACCTGATGAAGACCATGATCACGAAGAGCCAGGAAGACGTGACCGGCACCGTCCGGCTCAAGCTGTACAAAGGCAACTGTTCGGTCGCCGGCCGGAAGAGCCCGAAGTCGCTCTACCGGACCGATTTCGCCACCTTCGAAAAGGAATCGGTGTACAACCAGGCCGACGCGACCGGCTTCATCAAGATCAACGCCCTGCGCCTCCGCATCCGCTCGATGCTCAAGGCCAGGAAGGTCTAAGGGAAAGTCCATGGCCAAGAAAAAGGCTTGGGGCGGGCGGTTCGAAGGCGGGACCGACCGTTTCGTCGAATCGTTCACGGCCTCGATTCCTTACGACATCCAGCTCTACCGGCACGACATCACCGGGAGCATCGCGCACGTCCGGATGCTTGCGAAACAGAAGATCGTCACGGCCGCCGAGGCGGCGGCGATCGAGAAGGGGCTCCTGGCTGTTCTCGAGGAAATCGCCGCGGGTAAGGTGACCTTCGACCTGGCCGACGAAGACGTCCACATGGCGGTCGAAAACCGGATGACGCAAAAGGTCGGCGCTGCGGGCGGGAAACTCCATACCGGGCGCAGCCGGAACGACCAGGTCGCGCTCGACCTGCGGCTCTATCTTCGCGATGCGATCGACGAAACGGTCCTGCTGCTGGGTGCGCTTCGATGCCGGCTGGTCGAGCGCGCCGAGCAGTGTTTCGGCGTCGTGATGCCGGGCTATACGCACGTCCAGCGGGCGCAACCCATCCTGTTCTCGCACCACCTGCTGGCGTACCACGAGATGTTCACGCGCGACGCCGAGCGTTTTGCCGACGCCCGGAAGCGCACCAACGTCTCTCCCCTCGGGGCCGGTGCCCTCGCCGGCACGACGTTCCCCCTCGACCGCAATTTCACGGCGCGTACGCTCGGCATGGACGGTGTTTGCGAGAACAGCATCGACGCCGTCTCCGATCGCGATTTCGCGCTCGACTTCCTTCATGCGGCATCCGTGACGATGATGCACCTGTCGAGACTGGCCGAGGAGATGGTGTTCTGGTCCTCGACCGAGTTCGGCTTCCTCTCGCTGCCCGATGCGCTTTGCACGGGGAGCAGCATCATGCCCCAGAAAAAGAATCCCGACGTCGCCGAACTGATCCGCGGAAAAACCGGGCGCGTCTACGGCAACCTGTTCAACCTCATGACGATCATGAAGGGGCTGCCGCTTGCCTATAACCGGGACATGCAGGAAGACAAGGAACCGGTTTTCGACTCGGCGCGCACGATCCGGGATTGCCTGGTCGGGGCCACGTTGCTGGTCGAAGGGATGTCGGTCAACGAAGAACGGATGCGGGCCGCGTGCGACGACGGTTTCCTGACGGCAACCGACCTCGCCGACTACCTCGCGAAGAAAGGGGTTCCCTTCCGAAAGGCGCACGAGATCACGGGGAAGGTCGTCCGCTATTGCGAAGCCGAGGGGAAAAGGCTCAAGGACCTGTCGCTGGCCGAACTCAAGAAATTCTCCCCGAAGGTGGAAGACGACGTCCGCGATGCAATCTCGCTGTCCCACTCGGTCAAGATGCGCAATACGCGCGGCGGCACCGGCCCGGATGCAGTCCGCAAGCGACTCGAGACGTTGAAACGGAAATGAGCGATCCGGCGTCAAAAAAAGAGGGAATTCAAGCCGGGCGGTTCGCCCTGTTGGTCTGTCTCCTGCTCGTCTTTGCAACGACTTCGGCCGGATGCGGCCGCAAAGCCAGGCCAGAGCCCCGATTGACCCGGGCCGGCTGCCTGAATCAACTTATCTGAACGAGGTGATCCGATGCACCATTTCAACCAGAGAAAGGGTGAACTCCACTGTGAGGGAGTCCCGCTTTCCCGTATAGCAAAGGCGGTCGGCACGCCGGTCTACGTTTACAGCCACGCCACTTTGTCGCATCACTACCGGGTCTTCGACGAAGCCTTCGCCGCGGTCCCCCACATCATCTGCTACTCCATGAAAGCCAATTCCAACGGGTCGGTCATCCGGACCTTCACGAATATGGGCAGCGGCGTCGACATCGTCTCGGGCGGCGAACTGATGCGGGCGCTGGCCGCCGGCGCCCCGCCGAAGAAGATCGTCTACTCCGGCGTCGGCAAGCAGCCCTGGGAAATCGAGGAGGCGCTCAAGCGCGGCATCCTGATGTTCAACGTCGAGTCCCGCGAAGAACTCGAAGCGATCGACACCGTTGCCTCGAAATTGAAAATGCGGGCGCCGATCTCCATCCGGATCAACCCAGACGTCGATCCCAAGACGCACCCCTATGTCTCGACCGGGCTCAAGAAGAACAAGTTCGGGATCCGGATCGAGCAGGCGATCAAGGATTACGAGTGGGCCGCGAAGCGGAAGCACATCGAGGTCGTCGGCGTCGACTGCCACATCGGCTCGCAACTCACCGAGGTGTCGCCGTTCATCGATGCGGCCGCCCGGGTGCGCCTGCTGGTCGAGAAACTCATCAAGAAGGGGATGGATATCCGCTACATCGACGTCGGTGGCGGTCTCGGCATCACCTACAACGACGAACTTCCGCCCGAACCGAAGGTCTACGCGGATGCCATCATGAAGGCGTTCTCGGGTCTCGACATCACCCTCATCCTGGAACCGGGCCGTGTCATGGTCGGAAATGCGGGCGTCCTGGTGACCCAGGTTCGCTACACGAAAGAGATTCCCTCGCCCAAGGGGAAGGGCAGCAAGCACTTCTTCATCGTGGATGCCGGCATGAACGACCTGGCGCGTCCCTCGCTTTACGGCTCCTACCACGCCATCGTGCCGGTCGGCAAGGCGCCGCGGGGCAAGGTCGAGGCCGACGTCGTGGGGCCGATCTGCGAGTCGGGCGATTTTCTCGCCAAGGACCGGACGTTGCCGGCGTTCAAGTCGGGTGATTACATCGCCGCGATGAGCGCGGGCGCCTATGGTTTCTCGATGTCTTCGAACTACAATTCGCGCCCCCGGTCGGCCGAGGTCATGGTGTCCGGAGCGCAATACGAAGTCGTTCGCGAGCGGGAAACACTCAAGGAACTGGTGAGGGGCGAAAAAACAGCCTCGTTCCTTCGCAAGAAGGGCACGAAATAGAAAAGTTGTTCCGGTTTTTGTTACGATATTCGAACCATCACAGCCAGGGGTAGTTGATGAAAAAGGCGATTGCGTTTTCGAAACTGAACGGCAGCGGCAACGATTTCCTCCTGATCGATAACCGGACCGGCGGCATCGGGGATATCGATCGCCCCGCATTCGTGAGCAAGGTTTGCGACAGGGCGCGCTCGATCGGGGCCGACGGGGTGATTTTCGTCGAACCGTCGAAAAAAGTCGACTTCAAGTGGGATTTCTACAATGCCGACGGTTCCCATGCCGAGATGTGCGGGAACGGCGGACGGTGCGTCGCCCGCTTCGCATCCGAACGGAAGATCGCAGGCAGCGCCCTGGCTTTCGAGACCGCTGCGGGCGTCATCCGGGCCGAGGTGGTGAAGCGGCGCGTGAAGCTCCAGATGACCAAGCCGCACGGCCTTGTCGAAAATGCCACGCTTACGCTCGGCGGCAGGAAGATTCCGTATTCGTTCCTCAACACCGGCGTGCCGCATGCGGTGCTCTTCGTGCGCGATCTCTCCGGCATAGACATCAAGGCGATGGGGAGCGGCATCCGGAACCACAAGGCGTTCGCACCGCGCGGAACCAACGTCAATTTCGCCAAGGCCGAAGGCGACATCATCCGGTTGCGCACCTACGAGCGCGGCGTCGAGGGTGAGACGCTGGCCTGCGGTACGGGGGCGGTTGCCACCGGGATCCTCGCCACGCTCCACGGCATGACCAAGCCACCGGTCGCCGTGGTCACGACGGGGGGCGAAACGCTGACGATCCACTTCGATGCCGGCAAGCCCGATTTCGGACGGGTCTACCTCGAGGGCGACACCTCGTGGGTGTGCGATGGCAAGATCTATCCAGAAGCGTACCGCTACTAACAAGGGGAGGACACCGATGTTCGAGGGGACAACCGTTGCGATCGTCACGCCGTTCAAGAACGGGAAACTGGACAAGAAGGCGCTCAAGGGACTGGTCGAATTCCAGATAAAGAACGGAACCGGGGCGATCGTCCCGTGCGGGACCACCGGCGAGGCGTCGACGCTCTCCAACGAAGAGCACCAGGCAGTCATCGACATCGTCATCGAGACCGTCAAGGGGCGGGTCCCGGTCATTGCCGGCACCGGGTCCAACAATACGAGCGAGGCGATCGAACTCACGAAGTATGCCAAAAAAGCGGGGGCCGATGCGTCCCTGGTCGTGACGCCCTACTACAACAAGCCGACCCAGGAAGGACTCTATCGCCATTACCGCACGCTGGCCGAAGCGGTCGATCTCCCGATGGTGCTCTACAACGTTCCCGGCCGGACCGGCGTCAACCTGCTTCCCGGCACCGTTGCGCGTCTTGCCGAGGTCAAGAACATCGTCGCAGTGAAAGAGGCATCTGGAAACCTGGGGCAGGTGTGCGAAATCGTCCGCTCGGTCCCGAATGAATTCACGGTCCTCTCCGGAGACGACGGTCTCTTCCTGCCGATGCTCGCGCTCGGGGCAAAGGGCGTCATCTCCGTCGCCTCGAACGTCGCCCCCCGCCTGATGGCCGACCTTTACGATGCCTGGGCTTCGGGCGATCTCGCGAAGGCGAGAGCGGTCCACTACAAACTGTGGCCGCTATTCGACGTCCTTTTTGTCGAAACAAACCCGATTCCCGTCAAGACCGCAGTGGCGCTCATGGGCCTCGTAAACGAAGAGTTCCGCCTGCCGCTCTGCCCGATGGGCGTCGACAACAAGAAGAAGCTTGCCAAGGTCCTCGCGGGCCTCAAGCTGGTCAAGTAGCGTCGTGGCGAAGGTTGTCGTCTGCGGGGCGATGGGGCGGATGGGACGGATGATCCTGGCTGCGATCAAGGATAATTGCTACGGGCTGGAACTGTCCGGTGCGGTAGAGACGCCGGGCAATCCCATGCTCGGGCAGGACGCGTTCGAAGCCGCCGGCGTCGGCCGGGCGGGCGTCGCGGTTACTTCCGATTTCGCCGCAGCGATCGCGGCAGCCGACGTCGCCATCGATTTCACTGCCGCGTCTTCCTCCGTGATCCACGCCCGGATCGCGGGTGCTGCGGGCAAGTCGATCGTGATCGGCAGCACCGGTTTTTCCGACGAGCAGAAAGCGGCCGTTGCCGAAGTCGCAAAAACGGCTCCCGTCGTCCTGTCGCCCAACATGAGCGTCGGCGTCAACCTGATGTTCAAGGTCGTGGCCGATATGGCGCGCGTGCTGGGCGACGACTACGACGTCGAGATCGTCGAAGTCCACCACCGGTTCAAGAAAGACGCGCCATCCGGGACGGCGGTGCGCCTTGCCGAGTCGGTTGCCGGCGCCTTGGGCCGCGACATGAAGGAGGTCGGGGTTTACGGACGCGAGGGGATGGTCGGGGAGCGCAGCCGGAAAGAGATCGGCGTTTTCGCGGTTCGAGCGGGCGATGTCGTCGGCGAACACACGCTGACGTTCGGCGGCATCGGTGAGCGACTCGAGATCACCCACCGGGCACACACCCGGGATACCTTCGCACAGGGCGCTGTCCGCGCCGCGGGCTGGCTTGTCAAGAAACCGGCCGGGCTCTACGATATGCAGTCCGTCCTGGGGGTCTGATTCCATGAAAATCTGTCGGTACGAAAATGCCGGAGTCACCTCATACGGCGTGGCCGATCCGGTTCACGGAGTCGTCCGGGAAATCGAGGGAACCCCCTTTGGCGGCGTCATCCTGACCGGACGCGAGTTCAATCGGACAGGCGTGACGATGTTGTCACCCGTCACGCCGACCAAGATCGTCGCAATCGGCCTCAATTACAAGGATCACGCGTTCGAGATGGGGAAGAAGATTCCCGAGGAACCGATGATCTTCCTGAAGCCATCCTCGGCGGTCAACCGGCCTGGCGGCGACATCGTTTATCCCACGGCGTCGCAACGGGTCGATTTCGAGGCCGAATTGGGCGTCGTCATCGGCAAGGAAGCGCGCCGCGTGAAGGCGGTCGATGCCCGGCCTTATATCCTGGGCTACACCTGCATAAACGACGTCACCGCGCGCGATCTTCAGGCAAAGGATATCCAGTACACGCGGGCGAAGGGTTTCGACACATTCGCACCGATCGGCCCCTGGGTCGAAACCGAAATCGACCCGGCGGCGCTCTTCATCCGGTGCCGGGTCAACGGGGTCCTCAAGCAGGACGGCAATACCCGCGAGATGGGGGCGAACCCCTTTGCGCTGGTCGAATTCGTCTCGCACATCATGACGCTTTATCCGGGCGACGTCATCGCAACGGGAACCCCGCCGGGTGTCGGCCCTGTTCATCCGGGCGACCTGATCGAGGTCGAGATCGAGGGAATCGGCGTCCTTTCCAATCGCGTAGTGGCCCAATAAGGGGTTGAGACCGGTTTCCTCCGCAGAAGTCGTCCTGCTTCTCGGGAGCAACGTGGGTGATCGGGAAGTTCATCTACGCAACGGGATCGAGGCGCTTTCCGCATCGGTTTCCATAACCGCTCTGTCGAAGATTCATGAAAGTGAGCCG
>JANXQJ010000077.1 GCA_025356865.1 Deltaproteobacteria bacterium
GGCTACTTTTCCGAAAACCAGGCCGGCCTGGGCAACGTCCACGATTCCCTCTCACCGGCAGACAGCCGGCAGGTCATCCTTTCGCATGTTTCCGAAGGCGTCCGGATGGCCGAAGAACATCGTCTGGGCGACCGGATCATCGAGATCATCCAGCAACATCACGGGACCAGCGTTCTTTACTGCTTTTACGACAAGGCGCAGAGGCAACTACCGAACCTCGAAACATCCGAAGAGACATTTCGTTATCCGGGTCCCAGGCCGCGGTCGCGTGAAGCCGCCATCATAATGCTTGCCGACGCCGCCGAAGCCGCGACCCGGAGTCTTCAGGGTCCGACGACCTCCGAAATAGAAGATACCGTCAATGGGCTTGTGAACCGGATCCATCTTGATGGGCAACTCAACGAATGCGACATGACGCTTCGGGATTTTTACGCCGTCAGCCAGGTGTTCATCAATGTCCTGACCGCGATCTCACATACGCGCGTCGATTATCCAGAAAGCGGCAAAGGGATCCTGAGGCCGGCACGATGAAACCCCGGACGGATTACTCGATCAGTGTCAGGCAGAATATCCGTCCCGTCCCTTTTTGCGGTAAAACCCTTCGATTGCTCATCCTCAGAGCGCTGGCCGTGCTTGAGTCTCCATCGTGCGACCTGCGTGTCATGGTTGTTGCCGATCCGGAAATGGCGCGATGGAACAAACGTTTCATGGGGCACGAAGGTACCACCACCGTCATCTCGTTTCCCGAGGACGAACCGGTCGAGGGTGAGACCGCGCGGGTCGCTGGCGATATCCTGATTTCTGCTCCGACCTGCACTTCACAGACCCTCGATTGGGCAGGAACACCTGAAGATCGTGTTTTCTTCTTTCTCCTCCACGGAATGCTTCATCTGCTTGGATACGATCACGTGAACGATCGCAACCGGGCGCGCCGGATGCGGGCCCGGGAACTGAAGATCTATCAGGAAGTCGTCTCGGGGCGTTCCGCTTGACTCGGTGGCGGAAGGCTGGGCTCTGCCTTGCGTTCCTGTTTTGTTACCCGCTCGGCATGCCTGGCTACGATATCCCATACCTGCCCTTCGTCTCCCTGATCCCGCTTCTGGCTCTATCCGCTGCAGCAGAATCTCCCCGGGAAGCCGCCCGGATCGGTTTTGCGGCAGGTACCCTGGCCAACCTCCTGATCTATTACTGGATCGCCTGGACCGTAGCCATTCCGGGGAATCTCGGCTGGCTGCTCGGAGCTGCTGCCGCCTTGTCTGTTTCAGCCTTCGTCGCCGGGTTCATCTCCGGAATCTGTGCCGTTCACAACTATTGCCTGCGTCGCCTGGGGGGATTCGCCCTCTGGGCCTTTCCGTTTTTCTGGACCCTGTTCGAGTTGGGAAGGACCCATCTTTTCACCGGTTTTCCCTGGATGCTGCTGGGATATTCGCTGGCGGGCAGTCCTCTCCTTCGCCAGGCCGCCGACCTGGCCGGAACCTTGGGGCTCGGGTTCCTGATCGCCATGGTCAATGTCGCGGCTTATCGGACCATTACGGCAATCGGGGAGCGCAACATCAGGGCTATAGCTGTCTCCTGCCTGGTCGTGATCGGCATCCCGGTTTCGATGGTGTTATACGGGAATCTCCGGCTCCAGTCTCCCAAGGGTGGCCGCGCGCTTCCCTTGCGAATCGGTATTTCCCAAGGGGGGATCGACCAGAACCGAAAGTGGGATCCCGCAAACCAGGAAGAAACGATTTCGATCTATCGCAAATTGACCGCCGATGCGGTCGCCCAAGGTGCCCGCGTCGTCGTGTGGCCTGAAACCGCCGCACCGTTCTTTTATGGATGGGAGTCTGCCCTGACCGAACTGGTAGACAACGTGGCCCGCACGAACGCCACGCCCATCGTATTCGGTGCCCCCTGGTTCAATCCCGAAGGTGGCGGCAAATATTTCAACAGTGTCTTTTACCTCAACGCCCGCGGCATCCCGGTTGGCCGTTACGACAAGAGACACCTGGTTCCTTTCGGCGAATATGTCCCTCTGCGCCATCTGTTGCCGTTCATCAGCAAACTGACGGCGGGAGAAGAGGATTTCTCCTGCGGAACGGGTCCTCTCCTGTTCGGAATAGACAACACGTCGGCGGCGGCATCGATATGCTACGAGGCCGTCTTCCCCGAGATCATCCGGGAGAGCGTGTTGGCCGGAGCCGGATGGTTGATCAATGTCACCAATGATGCGTGGTTCGGCGACACGGTCGCACCTTACCAGCATCTCGCAATGGCCAGGATGCGCGCGGTCGAACTGCGCCGCCCCATGGTCAGGGCTGCCAATTCCGGAATCAGTGCGGTGATCGATTCCAGTGGGGAGGTCGTCCGATCGCTCGGGCTCTTCAAAAAGGGAATCGTAGTGGCCGATATCACGCCCGAAACCGGTCAAACGGCGTACGCGAAAACGGGTGAACTGTTCGGGTTTTCGTGTATTATAATTGGTTTTCTCACTTTTCTTTTCGCCTTGAGAGGACCCCATGGCAACCGGTATCCTGGAGGAGCAAACAAACGCCCTTGAAATGCGCGCACGCGCCCTTCGAGGTTATCTTTGACGTAGATCGGAAACTCGCTCGCCTGTCCGAGCTCGAGTCGTTCGCGGCCCGGGACGGTTTCTGGGATTCTCCCGAAAAAGCGGAGCCCATTCTCAAGGAACGCAAGTCGATCGAGACGTTTCTCCAGAAATGGGTCGCACTCGGCGCTGCGCTCGCCGACCTGCGTGCCTATCTCGACCTTTACGACGAAGCTGCCGATCTCGCGCTTGAGACCGAGATCGAAGAACACCTTCATGCCGTTTCGAACCGGTTCGACGACCTCGAGATGGAACGGATGCTGAGTGGCGAGGGCGACGAACTCAACGCCATCGTTACGATCCAGTCCGGAGCCGGAGGGACCGAGTCCCAGGACTGGGCCGAGATGCTCCTGCGGATGTACACCCGCTTCTGCGACCGGAACGGCTACTCGATGGAAATAGCCGAAATGCAGGACGGCGAGGAGGCCGGCATCAAGAGCGTTACTTTCCTGATGAGCGGCGACCACCCCTATGGCTACATGAAGGCCGAGGGAGGGGTCCACCGACTTGTCCGCATCTCTCCGTTCGACGCCAACAAACGCCGCCACACTTCTTTTGCCTCGGTTATCGTCACCCCTGAAATCGATGACAACGTCGAGATCACCATCAATGACAACGACCTGCGGGTCGATACGCTTCGCTCGGGCGGCGCCGGCGGCCAGCACGTCAACAAGACGGAATCCGCCGTCCGGTTGACGCACCTCCCGACCGGACTCGTCGTCCTTTGCCAGCAGGAAAGATCCCAACACAAGAACAAGGCGATGGCGATGAAGATCCTGAGATCAAAGATGTATGCACTCGAAATGCGGCAGCGCGCCGAAAAAGTGTACGAGGTCCACAAGACAAAGAAAGATATCGCCTGGGGCTCCCAGATCCGTTCCTACGTGCTTGCACCGTACCGGATGGTCAAGGACCACCGTACAGGACACGAGACCGGCAACGTCGATGCGGTACTCGATGGCGACATCATGGGATTCATCCACAAGTATCTCCTGTCGGGCGGTGCAGACGTGCAGGATGCAGGAGGCGAGATTGAGTGAAGACTGGAACGATCTGATTCGCGAGCGATATCGGAAAGTCGAAGAGATCAGGGACGCCGGCGAGATCGCCTATCCGAATGGCCAGGACGTCGGTTGGACGGCCGAGTCCGTCCGCAAGGCTGCCGACGGGATTCCCGGCGAGGAATTACCCGGACGCGCCATCAAGGTCGACGTTGCCGGACGGATACTCGCCAAGCGGCGGATGGGGAAAGCCGCTTTCCTGAGCATCCTGGATCGAAGCGGCCGTATCCAGCTCCACCTGACACAGGACGGGATTGGCGAAGACGCATACGACAAGTTCAAGAAACGGATCGATATCGGCGATATTGTCTGGGCCGAGGGCGTGCTGTTCATTACCCAGACCGGCGAACTGACGATCAAGGTATCTTCGTTCCGGCTGTTGACCAAGTCGCTTCGTCCATTGCCTGAAAAATGGCACGGGCTTTCAGATGTCGAAACCCGTTATCGGCAGCGCTACCTGGACCTGATCGTCAACGAGGACGTTCGCGAACTGTTCCGCAGGCGGTCCCGTATCATTTCGTTCGTCCGGAATTTCCTTGCAGAGCGCGATTTCCTCGAAGTTGAAACGCCGATGATGCAGCCGATCGCCGGTGGGGCGACGGCCCGACCTTTCGTTACACACCACAACTCGCTCGACATGGATCTCTTTCTCCGGATCGCTCCCGAACTTTACCTGAAAAGGTTGCTCGTCGGCGGATTCGAGCGCGTTTTCGAGATCAATCGCAATTTCCGCAACGAGGGGATATCCACCCAGCACAATCCCGAGTTCACGATGGTCGAGTTCTACCAGGCCTACGCGACCGTCGAAGAACTGATGACGCTGACCGAAGAACTTTTCGCAGGTCTTGCCGTCCATCTTTTCGGCACCACGAAAGTGCCGCTGCAGGGGAAGGAAATCGACTTTGCCCCGCCCTGGCAGCGTCTCACCGTCCGGCAGGCCGTGGCCCTGTACGGCGACGTTCCAGAAGACAGGCTTTCCGATCCCGATTTTCTCCGTGAAATGGCCGCAAGGCTTGGCGTTCACGTAAAGGAGGGAACAGCAGACGGGAAACTCTTGGTGGATCTTTACGAAGCGGTCGGCGAACGAAGCATTCTCGGCCCGACATTCGTCACGGAATACCCGATCGAAGTATCGCCTCTCTCCCGGAAGAACGACCTGCGTCCCGAGATCGTCGACCGGTTCGAACTGATCATCAATGGGCGTGAGATCGCCAACGCGTTTTCCGAGCTTAACGATCCTGTCGACCAGCGAAAACGGTTCGAAGCGCAACTCGACGAGAAGGCGCGGGGCGACGAAGAGGCCATGGCGATGGACGAAGATTACGTCCGGGCACTCGAATACGGCATGCCGCCTGCCGCAGGAGAAGGGATCGGCATCGACCGCCTGGTCATGCTCTTCACCGATTCGCCTTCGATCCGCGACGTCATCCTGTTCCCGCTACTGCGCAAGGAAGGGTGATCCGGGGTGAAGTTCCCGGTCGAATACTACATCGCCCAGAAATATCTTCTGGCAAAGCGGAAGCAGACGTTCATCTCGATCATCACCTTTATCTCCGTGCTCGGGGTGACGATCGGCGTGACCGCGCTCATCATCGTCCTTGCGGTGATGAACGGTTTCGAAAAGGAACTCAAGGACCGGATTCTGGGGGCGACGGCCCACATCCATGTCACCAGTCTCGACGGGACCTTGTCCGAGCCATTCAAACTCGCCGAACGGCTTCGGAAGACGGATGGGGTCGCGGCGGCGTCGCCGTACGTATTCTCACAGATGATGATCTCGTCGGGCGGCGGTTCCACGGGCGGAGTTCTCAGGGGAGTCGATTCCGCGTCCGTCGGCCAGGTCACCCGCCTTTCGAAAGACATCCGCGTCGGGAGACTCGAAAGCATTTCCCGAAAGGACGAGGGCGCACTCCCCGGCGTGATTCTCGGCAAGGAACTGGCCGGCAACCTCGGGGCCGGGATGGGCGAACTTGTCGAGATTCTCGTGCCTGGAGGGAACCTGACGCCGCTCGGCGCGTTCCCCCGGTCCGAACGATTCAAGGTGGTCGGCATTTTCGAATCCGGCATGTACGAGTATGACGCGACCTTCGCCTACATCTCTTTCGACGAAGCATCGCGCATGCTCGGAACCGGCGGGCGAGCCAGCGGGATCGAACTTCGGGTCAACGACATCTACCAGGCGGCGGCGATTGCCACCCGAATCCGGTCCGACCTGGGATACCCGTTCTGGGCCAAGGACTGGATGCAGAGCAACCGCAACCTGTTTTCGGCACTCAAGCTCGAAAAAGTGGTCATGTTCATCATCCTGGCGCTCATCGTGATGGTCGCCGCCTTCAACATCATCAGCACCCTGATCATGATCGTCATGGAGAAGAACAAGGATATCGGGATCCTGATGACGATGGGCGCCACCCGACGCACCATCCGCCGAATCTTTGCCCTCGAAGGCCTGTTCATCGGCATCGTCGGAACCGTATCCGGCACCGTTCTCGGCGGTCTTCTCTGCTGGCTCCTCCGCAAGTACAAGTTCATCCACCTTCCCAATGACGTCTACTACATCACGACGCTGCCGGTATTGTTCGACCCGGCCATGCTGCTGCTCGTCGGGGGCATTTCGGTCCTCATCTGCTTCCTCGCAACGCTTTATCCCTCTCGACAGGCAAGCCGGATCGACCCGGCCGAGGCAATCCGGTATGAATAGCGAAACCATCGTCTCGGTCGAAGGACTCCGGAAGACCTACCACCGGAACGGCGGTTCCCTCGACATCCTCAAAGGGATCACCATGGAGATCGGGCGGGGGGAATTGCTCGGAATCGTGGGCGTTTCCGGCGCCGGAAAGACCACCCTGCTCCAGATCGTCGGCACCCTCGACCGTCCGACTTCCGGTTCGGTCCTCTTCGACGGATCCGACATTTCCAGGATGTCCGAAGATGAACTGGCCGCATTCCGGAATCGGACCATCGGTTTCGTATTCCAGTTTCATCACCTGCTGCCCGAATTCGACGCGGTCGAAAACGTCATGCTCCCATGCATGATTCAGGGGATATCGCGCTCGGAGTCCCGTTCTCGGGCCGTGTCACTGCTGGACGAACTCGGCCTTTCCGGACGCAAGGACCACCGGATAGGGGAACTTTCCGGCGGGGAACAACAGCGGGTCGCCATCTGCCGGGCGCTCGTGATGAATCCGGCCGTCCTCCTGGCCGACGAACCGACCGGCAATCTCGACAAGGAAACCGCCAACGGGGTATTCGATATCCTTCTCTCCCTCAATCGCTCCCGAAAACTGACGGTCATGATGGTTACCCATAATGCCGAACTGGCTTCGAGGATGCATCGGGTCATCCGGCTCGACGACGGGATGATCGTCGCATGAAATATTCCCGGTTCATCAACCAGGTATTTCCGATCTTGTCGGTATTGGTCCTGCTGTGGTCGGGCGTAGCCGAATCCGAAGGATTCAAGGTGGTCGATATCCAGGTTCAGGGTGCCCAACGAATCAATCAATCGGCGCTGCTGCCGAACCTCAAGACGCGAATCGGAAGCGATTTCGACCTGAAAGAGATTCAGGATGACGTAAAGACGATCTGGAAAATGGGTTTTTATAACGACGTCCGGTTCGACTCCGAAGAGGTCGCCGGTGGATACAGGCTTACGATTATCGTGTCGGAAAAGCCGCTCGTATCCCGGGTCGTGCTGGAAGGCAACAAGGAAATCGAGAACTCCGATCTGAAGGGCGCAATTTCCCTGAAAGAGCGCGATCTCTATCAGGAAGACAAGCTTCGTGAATCGATCCGCAAGATGACCGACCTTTACCATAACAAGGGTTTTTACGATGCCGTGATCAATCCTTCGGTCTCCGAAGAACAGGACGGGTCGATGAAAGTCGGCTTCAAGGTTCGAGAAGGCGAGAAAATAAAGATCGCGCGGGTCGAGATCACCGGCAACCTTTTTCTTACGGGCGACGAGATCAGGAAAGTGATCGAGACCAAGGAGAAGGGCTTCTTCTCATTCATAACCGATTCCGGAACGTTCAAGCAGGACGTCCTTCAGACCGATATCCTGCGTATCGAATCGCTCTACAGCACCAAGGGATTTCTCGATTCGAAAGTTTCGGATCCCGCCATCACCCGTGGGCCGGATGGACTGGTTGTATCCATCCGCATTTTCGAGGGACGTCAATATCGGGTCGGCGAAGTCTCCATCGGCGGCGACAGCGCAATTCCGGCTGAAACGTTGCAAAAAAAGATTCAACTCACGAAGGCCGATGTTTTCGACCGCGAATTGCTTGTCCAGGATCTCCACAATCTTTCGACGATGCTCAAGGACAAGGGGTACGCAGAGGCCAACATCCGCCCCGTGGTCGAGAAGCGGAAAGATTACCCGCTTGCCGATGTCGCCTATGTCGTCGAACAGGGAACCCGGTTCAAATTCGGCCGACTTGAGATCGCAGGCAACAGCAAGACATTTGACCGGATTGCCCGGAGGCAGGTGGAAGCCGTCGACGGGAAGGAATATTCCGAGACTGCACTGAGGGAGAGCAAGGAAAACCTGGTCCGGACCTCCTTTTTCAAGGATGTCAAGATCACGACGTCGCAATCGTCCGTTCCTGACGAGAAAGACGTCAGGGTCGAATTGCAGGAAGGACCGACCGGAACCCTTTCGGGGGGGCTCGGGTTCAGTTCCATAGACAAACTTTTCGGTGTGGTCCAGGTCAGCGAAAACAACCTTTTCGGCCGCGGCTGGAAAAGTTCCCTGAATTCCCAGTTCGGTGCGCGGAAAACGGTTTTCAGTCTTGATTTCCGCGATCCGAACCTTTTCGACACGGATTACAGCCTGTTGTTCAACGCTTACAACAGCAGCACGAAATACTCCGATTTCCAGCGGAAGTCACGAGGCGGAAAGGTCGGCCTCGGATACAACTTCACGCGTCTGGTCAGTGGCAGTTTGAACTATCGACACGATACCAGCCAGATTCTTCAGACCACCGCCGTGACCTCGTCGATTCTGCAGGATGAATTCAACAAGGGGACCCAGCAGACCAGCTCCCTGTCGCTGAACCTTTCCCGAAACAGCACGGACCGGTTCATGGACCCTTCACGAGGGTTCATCCATTCCGCTGTCCTCGAGTATGCGGGTGGCCCCTTGGGTGGTTCGAGCCAGTTCATAAAGTACTTCCTGACCCAGAAGTCGTTTTTCCCCCTTACCGAAACTACGGTGCTTTCCGCGAACCTCATGTGGGGACACGTCATCAGCACCGAAGGCGGAGGGCGTGTTCCGATCTTCGAACGATTCTTTCTGGGCGGCCCATACAGCGTTCGAGGATTCAAGTCCCGCAGCCTGTCGCCCGCGGATCCGAACACCGGCGAATTTTACGGGGGCAACAAGGAACTTGTTTTCAATCTGGAATACGTATTCCCGCTCATGAACGACATCGGTTTCAAGGGTGTCACATTTTTTGATGCCGGGAATACATGGCGGCAGGGGGAATGGCCCGGCAAGGATGAAGGGCTGCGCTATGCCGCCGGATTCGGCGTCCGATGGTACTCGCCGATGGGGCCGCTCCGTTTCGAGTGGGGCTGGAATCTTTCCCCGAAGCCGGGAGAATCCAAAAAGGTCGCCGAATTCACAATCGGAACCGCATTCTGACTAACAAGAGGAGATATCCAATGAAATTTCGTTCGATCGTACTTGTCGGCGCCTTGGTGACGGGTTTCCTGGTGTCCGGGAATACATCCGCTTCCGCGGAAGGGACCCGGATCGCGGTAGTCGACGTCGCCCGCATACTCAACGAATCGGAAGCCGGGAAAGTGGCCAAGAAGAAGCTTGAAATCCGGTTCGAGGAATTACGGGTGGGGGTTGATGCCAAGAAGGATGAAGCCCAGAAACTCAAGGAAGAGTTAGATAAGATGAAAGTGCTGATGGACAAGGACAAGGGAAAGGGAAAACTCAAGGAAAAAGAGGATCGTTTCGCGGCCAAGGTGGTCGAATACGAAAAGGCGCGACAGGAGGCCGAAAAAGAGATGCAGGGTCGACAGGCCGACATGGGGCGCGATATCTTGAAGGTTGTCGAAGCCAAGGTCATGGCCGTAGTAGCCGACGAAAAAATCGATCTACTCCTCGACAGCGCCCAGGCAAATGTCGTTCTTCACGTCTCGCCCTCGCTCGATATCACCAGCAAGGTTCTCGAACTCGTGAACAAGGACAACTCGGTTCCCAAGGAGGCGGTCATTGGAAAATAGCATGACGCTGGCCGAACTGGCCTCACGGATATCCGCCAGGATCGAAGGCCCCGGAGATGCGGTCGTAACCGGTATCGCACCGATCGACGAAGCAGGGGAGGGACAGGTTTCCTTCATTGCACAGGGAAAATACAACGCGGCGGCCAAGGTGTCCAAAGCCTCGGGCCTCATCTCGAAAGCCGTGATTCCCGGCGCGTCCGCCACGTTCCTGATCGCCGCCAATCCTTACTATGCCTATGCCTGCGCGGTCGAATTGTTTCATCCCCCGTTCCGGCCGCACCCCGGGATATCGGACAAGGCCGACGTTCACCCGACCGCCGTGATCGGGGCAGGGGCCACGGTCTCCGCGTTCGTTTCGATCGGCGAGGGGGCGACCGTCGGGGCAGGAACCATCCTTTTCCCGGGCGTGGTCGTCGGCCGGAACGTCCGGATCGGCGCGGATTGCCGCATCTACCCGAAAACCGTCATCTATGACGACGTCACCGTCGGCGATCGTGTGATCCTTCACGCCGGCAGCATCCTGGGGAGCGACGGTTTCGGCTTCGCGCCCACGCCGACGGGTTACAAGAAAATCCCTCAGGTGGGAACGGTCGAGATCGGCGATGACGTCGAAATCGGCGCAAACAGCACGATAGATCGAGCCGCGCTGGGCGTCACCAGAATCGGTCGCGGAACCAAGATAGACAATCTGGTCCAGGTGGGTCACAACGTGATCATCGGCACCGATACCGTCATCGCTGCGCAGGCCGGAATCTCGGGCAGTTGCAAGGTCGGGAACCGCGTGATGATCGGGGGACAGGCAGGACTCGCGGGGCATCTCGAAATAGACGACGGAATCATGCTGGGCGCCAAATGCGGCGTCCCCGATTCCCTCAAGGCCTCGACTTCGAAGGTCTGGTCCGGCATCCCCGTCATGCCTCACGGCACCTGGCTCCGGATGGTCACACTGCTGCCCAAACTTCCGGAACTGTTCCGGCGTGTCTCGCACCTCGAAAAAGACACTCTTTCAAAGGGGGATGAATAAGATGCTCTCCATCAGTGAAATCATGGAACTGCTGCCGCACCGATATCCTTTTCTGCTCGTCGACCGGATCGTTGAACATGAGCCCGGGAAGCGGATCGTCGGACTCAAGAACGTGACGATCAACGAGCCCTTTTTTCAGGGGCACTTCCCGGGTCATCCGATCATGCCCGGCGTATTGCTGATTGAAGCGCTTGCACAGGTTGGCGGCATCTTCGCCCTTTTGGCGATCGGGAGCGGTACGCGGATCGCCTATTTCGCAGGAATCGACAATTGCAAGTTTCGTCGTCCGGTTGTCCCGGGAGACCAGTTGCGGTTGGAACTCGACGTCATCGCCCACAAGGGCCCCGTCTGGAAGATGCACGGCGAGGTCAAGGTCGATGGCGTGCTCGTCGCGAAAGCCGACATCACCGCCACGCTTCCCGAAATCCCCGTCGACCTTTCCAGGGAGGCCCACAAATGACGATCCATCCGACTGCCCTCATTGATTCGGACGCCGAACTCGGCAAGGGTGTGTCTATCGGGCCTTACTCGATCGTCGGTCCCAAGGTGACCATCGGTGACGGCTCGGTCATCGGTTCGCACGCGGTCATCGAATCCCACACGAAAATCGGGATCAACGGGCGCATTTCCTCATTCGCATCGATCGGCGCGCCTCCCCAGGATCTCAAGTTCAAGAACGAAGAGACCTGGGTCGAGATCGGCGACGACGTCATCGTCCGTGAATACGCGACGATCAACCGCGGCACAGCGACCGGATGCGGCGTCACCCGCGTCGGCAACCATTGCATGATCATGGCCTACGTCCACGTCGCGCACGATTGCCAGGTCGGCAATCGGGTCATCATGGCCAACGCCGCTACCCTGGCAGGTCACGTGGATATCGAAGACGGGGCCTTCATCGGGGGCTTGAGCGCCGTTCACCAGTTCGTCCGGATCGGAGCGCTCGCAATCGTCGGAGGGATGTCCGGGATATCCCAGGATGTGCCTCCGTTCGTCAAGGCGGTCGCCGCGCGGCAAGGTCGAAACCGTTCCCTCTTCGGGCTCAATGTCATCGGGCTGCAACGAGCCGGGATGTCGGCCCCGACCATCGATACGCTCAAGAAGGCCTATCGGATCATCTTCCGGTCCGAGATCCCCATGAAAGAGGCTCTCGACAAGTGCGAGGCCGAAATCGAGCAAATTCCCGAAGTGCGCAAGCTGATCGAGTTCATCCGATCCAGCAAGCGCGGCGTGTTGAGGTAACCCATGCGGCGGCGCATGGGGGTCATCGGAGTTGGGTATCTCGGGCGATTGCACGCCCAGAAAATCGCATCGTTCGACGATGTCGATTTCGTCGGCGTTTCGGATGCGAGCACGGCAAGAGGCAAGGCGATTTCCGCTGAATTCTCAGTGCCGTTTTTCGAGGATTACCGGAAATTGATCGAAAGCGTCGATGCCGTCTCGATCGCGGTTCCGACGACCGCGCACTACCGGGTTGCGATGGATGCCATGAAGGCCGGCGTACACGTTCTGCTCGAAAAGCCCATCGCCGCGACCGTTCGCGAAGCGCGGGCACTCGTGCGTGAAGCTGCGAAGCGCAATCTCGTATTTCAGATCGGGCACCTCGAACGGTTCAACCCGGCCGTCGTTTCCGCCGCCAGTGTCCTGACCGAACCGCGATTCATCGAATGTCACCGGCTCGGCCCTTTTGGCGGAAGGGGAACCGACGTCGATGTCGTCCTCGATCTCATGATCCACGACATCGACCTGATCCTGTCTTTCGTCCGTTCGCCTGTCACCCGCATTCATGCAGTCGGCGTCCCGGTCATCTCGCCGAACATCGATATCGCCAACGCGCGATTGACCTTCGCCAACGGGTGTGTCGCGAATATCACGGCCAGCCGGGTTTCCGCCCGCAAGCAGCGAAAGATCCGCATTTTTCAATCAGACGCCTACCTGTCGATGGATTTCGTCGAAAATACGATCCAGATTTTTAGACGGACCTGGCCCGGCGGCAAAGACGGACTCCCCGAACTCTCAGGGGAAATCGTCGAGACCGGGAAGAGCGACCACCTGAGAGATGAGATTCACGCCTTCATCGAATGCACGTTGGGGCAGGGTGCGCCACGCGTCACCGGTGCCGACGGCCTTGCCGCGCTTGAAGTCGCCTTTCGCATCCTCGGCAAGATGAGGAGCAATTGACTCCTGGTTCAAAATCATTGTTCGTGGTTTGCGGGGAACCGTCCGGTGAAACCTACGCCGTCAACGTCGTCCGGGAATTCCGGAAAAGATTCCCGGACGTTTCCGTGTCGGGGATCGGCGGGGAGCGGCTAAGGTCCGAAGGCGTCGATCTGGTTGCCGATTATTCCGGGATTTCCGTCGTTGGCCTGACCGAGGTGATCCGTCATCTTCCCGAAGTCTGGAAGACGCTTCGGCTTGCGATTCGCGAAGCGACGAAACCCGGTGTCGGCGCCGTTTTGCTGGTCGATTTTCCCGATTTCAACTTTCGCGTCGGGAAACGTGCTGCCATGAAACAGGTTCCGGTGGTTTATTACATCCCCCCGCAACTTTGGGCCTGGCGGAAGGGACGGGCAAAACAACTCGCACGATTTACCCGGGGGGTGATCGTCCCGTTCCCATTCGAGATCGACGCCCTCCTGGCAGCCGGGGTCAACGCCCGATTCGCCGGGCATCCGCTTGTCGATGAACTCGCCCCTTTTTTCGACGCAACCGCGACTCTCGAACGGTTCGGGATTCCGGAGGGGACTACCGTCGTCGGCCTCCTGCCCGGAAGCCGCTCAGGAGAGATCCAGAAACATTTCCCCCTGATGGTCGAAGCGGCTCGCCGGATTTCCGCCACGCGTCCCGACGTCACCTTCGCTATACCGCTGGCATCTCCTCGATTTCGTGAAGCGATCACTTCGGTGCTTGAGTGTGCCGGCATCAAGTCGGTGATCATTGAGAAGGACCGTCACCTCCTTTTTCGCGGGATGGCCGCCGCGATTTCCGCCTCCGGGACCGCCACACTCGAACTCGCCTTGCTGGGGGTGCCTCCCGTGATCGTTTACCGGACCTCGCCGTTGACCTACCGCATCGGTCGAAGGCTCATCTCTGTCAAGAGCATCGGATTGCCCAATATCGTTGACGGCGAACCGTTCCTGCCCGAACTGATCCAGGACGATTGCAATCCGTCCCGGATGGCCGACGAGGTGCTTGCCATTCTTTTCGACCCTTCGTTACGGGAGCGTCTTTCAAAAAGATGCATTGCATTGCGTGAGAAACTGCGAGGAAGCGGCCCCACCAGCGCCGTCGTGGATATGCTGGTCGAAGTTTCGGAGGGGGCATGGGAATAACGATATATCGCAGGATGCTTGCGTACGTGAAACCGTACGTCCCAAAGATGGTGCTCGCGGTGATCTTCATGGTCGCGGTGTCGGGATTGCAGGGCGCCATCGCATTCCTGGTGAAACCGGCGCTCGACGAGATATTCATCAAGAAGGATACGACCCAGTTAACCTGGATTCCGCTCGCCGTCCTTTCCGTCTACCTTCTCAAGGGGTTCTGCGATTTCTCGCAAAACTACCTGATGAGCGGCGTGGGGCAACGGGTCATACGCGACATCCGGGAACACCTCTATCGCCACATGCAATCGCTCTCTCTCGCTTTTTACATGCGCAACCCGACCGGCGTTCTCATGTCCCGAGTCACAAACGATGTGGGGATGATGCAAGGCGCCATCACCGATGCCGCAACCGGATTGGTCAAGGACGTCTTTTCGGCGCTAGCCCTGATCTGCGTTGTTTTCTATCGGGACTGGCAACTTGCTTTCGTGGCCCTCGTATTTTTTCCGCTCGCCTTCTGGCCGATTGCCAGGTTCGGCCGCAAGTTACGGCGTACCAGCACGCAAACGCAGGAGATTACCGGCGGGCTGACCTCCCATCTTCACGAAACCATCAGCGGCGCGAAGCTGGTCAAGGCATTCGGCGCCGAAGACTACGAAGTGGAACGATTCACGGTCCGCAACGCCGACCTCTACAAACTCAGCATGAAGGTGGTCAAGGTCCAGGCCATGACCGCGCCACTCTCCGAGGTTTTTGCCGGAATGGGCGCTGCTGCAGTCATCTACTACGGGGGCTACAGCGTCGTCAACGGGCACAGCAGCCCCGGAAATTTCTTTTCTTTCATGACCGCGCTCTTCATGCTCTACGAACCGGTCAAGCGCCTGTCCCGCATCAACAACGTAATCCAGCAGGGGATCGCGGCCGCGACCCGCGTATTCGACGTCCTCGATACGCAACCCGATGTTCCGGAACAGGCCGATGCACCGGCTCTTTCCCCGATCGCACGGAACATCTCTTTCGATCGCGTCGATTTCCGGTACCTGGATAGCGGAGAGTACACCCTGAACGACATCTGCATCGATGTGCCCGTCGGGACGATGGTTGCAATCGTCGGTTCCAGCGGCGCGGGAAAAAGCACCCTGGTCGACCTGATTCCCCGGTTCTACGACCCCAACAACGGTTCGATCCGGATAGACGGTACCGACATTCGTGACATATCCGTCACGTCGCTGCGCGACCAGATCGGGATCGTAAGCCAGCACACGATCCTCTTCAACGATACGATCCGCTACAACATAGCCTACGGAATGAAAGAAGCAACGCAGGCCGAGATCGAGGAAGCTGCCCGAAAGGCCAACGCACACGCCTTCATTTCCCGGTTTCCAGAGGGATATGACACGGCCGTCGGTGAGCAGGGGATGAAACTATCCGGCGGGGAGAGGCAACGCGTCGCCATCGCGCGAGCCCTTCTCAAGAACGCTCCGATCCTGATTCTCGATGAGGCGACCTCCGCCCTCGACACCGAATCCGAAGCCGTCGTCCAGGAAGCGCTCGATACACTCATGCAGGGACGGACCACATTCGTCATCGCGCATCGACTCTCCACCGTCCGGAACGCAGATGTCATCCTGGTGGTCGAAGACGGCCGCATCGTCGAGCGGGGCACCCACGAGGAACTGCTTTCCGGAGACACACGATACCGTTTGTTCCACCTCAAGCAGTTTGAAGAAAGGAAGGCCGCCGCGAAGGAGATATCCGGCGACAGTCCCTCGATTGGGTAGCGCCGAACACTTTCTCCCATGGACCGTCGCATGGATCGCCTACAACCTGACCCTGTGGGTCTTCCTGGTGATCTGTGCCCCGGTATGGATTCCCTGGATGCTCTGCGCCCGAAAACGACGCTCCAATTTTCTTGCCCGACTTGCCCTCGGGGGAGGACTCCGCTCTTCCAGAACCACAAACCCGCACTTTTGGGTTCATTCGGTTTCGGTAGGGGAAACGCTGGCCGCGGCACCCTTCATCCGCAAGCTCAAGAGCGCCGCACCCGACGCCGTGATTACCCTTTCCACCGTTACGATCACCGGTCAGGATACTGCGCGGAGAGCGCTTATGGAGTCAGTCGACGCCGTCATCTATTTTCCGTTGGACCTTTCCTTCATCTGCAGCCGGTTCCTCGACCGGATTCGTCCCGATGCAGTCGTCATCCTCGAAACTGAAATCTGGCCCAATTTCCTGGCCGAGTGCGCAAAACGGAACATTCCGGTTGTTATCCTGAACGGTCGGATTTCGGAAAAATCGTTCAACGGGTACCGGAGGATTTCCTGGTTGTTCCGCCGCGTCCTCCGCGATATCTCGGTCATCGGCGCACAGACCCCTGAAGACGCCCGGCGATATTCCGATTTGCGATGTGACTCCGGGGACGTGTTCCCGACAGGGAACATGAAATATGACATGGCCGTTCCAGTGACGGAGCACGTACTTGCAAGCCTCATGTCGCGCGTCCGGGAATCAGGCGGACGGTGGCTCGTTGCCGGCTCTACGCACGAAGGCGAAGAAACGGCCATCCTAAAAGGTTTCGCCAAGGCACGGGTTTACGATCCACACCTTCACCTGTTGATTGCCCCACGACACCCGGAACGGTTCGACCGGGTCGAGCGACTCTGCGTGGAAGCCGGATTGTCCGTCACGAGGAAGGCAATCTGCCCGGAAGATGGTTTGAGTGAGGCCGTTCATATTCTCCTGCTCGACACGGTCGGTGAATTGTCCGGCGCATATGCCCTGGCCGATATCGCCTTCGTGGGGGGAAGCCTTGTCCCGGTCGGCGGACACAACATACTCGAACCGGCTTGCTTCGGAGTCCCCGTCATGACCGGGACTTACATGGAAAATTTCCGGGAGATGGCCTCGCTGTTCCGTCGATCCGATGCGATAAGCGTCGTGGATTCTCCCGAAGCATTCGGGACGGTTCTTCTAGACCTGCTCAAGGATCCGGAATCCGCCAGCCGCATGGGGGGCCGCGGCCGCAATCTGATCCGGTCCTGCCAAGGGGCAACGGACAGGAACGTCGCACTGGTCCTCGATGCGATGCGCAACCGGAAGGATTCCGGGAAATGATCGGCCTTGCTGCCCGCATCAGGCGATTGCTTTACGCAAAACGGATCTTCAAGGCCGAACGGCTTCCGAGGCCGGTTATCAGCATCGGCAACCTCTCGGTCGGCGGGAGCGGAAAAACTCCTCACGTCCGGTTCATCGCCGAATGGATGGGACGGGAAGGGTATCGCGTCGCAATCCTTAGCCGGGGGTATGGACGGTCGACCCGGGGGGTGGTCTGGGTATCCGATGGGGCAAGGGTAGTTTCAACCTGGACCGAAGCAGGCGACGAACCATACCTCCTCGCCTCCTCGCTTAAAAACGTCCCCGTCATCGTGGGGGAATCCCGCGCTGCAGCCGGCCTGGCCTGCCTTTCCAAAATTGACGTCGACCTGTTCCTCCTCGATGACGGCATGCAGCATCTTGCCTTGAAGCGCGACCTCGACATTTTGCTGGTTGACGCGGATCGCGAACTCGGCAACAGGATGACGCTGCCTTTCGGGCCATTGCGTGAGCCGCCCTCCCACGCCAGGTTTGCCGATGCGCTCGTTGTCACCAAATGCCGGGACCTGGAAAAAGGAAGGGAGGTCGTCCGGAATATCGGGTTCCCGACGGGCAAACCGGTGGCCGTATCGGCCCTGAAGTGCCGGTCTATCATCGATCGGCAGGGTGCAAGTCGTACCCTGGATCCTCCTGGACGGGCCGTAGCCGCTTTTTCCGCCTTGGCCCGAAACGATCAATTTGCCCGAACTTTGGCCGATGCGGGTTACGATATCCAGGTTTTTACCGGGTTTCGCGATCACCACAGATTTACGGAATCAGAACTCCGGTCCCTGTTCGAGTCGTCTAAAGGACTCCCGCTGCTGACCACCGAGAAGGACCTCGTTCGGCTCCCTGCGAACCTTCACTTCCCGGTTGAAGCGCTTGCAATCGAAGTCGAATGGATAGAAGGCTGGGAAAAGCTGTCATCCCTGATCAAGACCACGATCGGAAACTTCGCGAAATGAAGATCGAAAAACCTCTTGGGTTGAGATACCGACTGCCACTTCGAATGCTGGAGATGATTCCGCTCCCGATTCGCGCTTTCCTGTTCGAGATGCTGTTGTTGATCGTGTGGGCCGCCGACGGGAAGCATCGGCGTATCGCCCGGGTCAATCTCCGGATCGCCTTTCCCGAGATGGACGACAAGGAAGCCACCCGAATCATCCGTCGCTGTTACGTCCAGTTGGGAACCTCTGCAGCCGAATTCATAGAAATTCCCCGGATGGACCGTGCTTACGTCGAGAAGCACTTCAAGATCGAAGGCGGCGACCATTTACTCGAAGCACTCGCCGAGACTGGCGTCGGGCCGCTTGGGCTGACGGGGCATTTCGGCAACTGGGAACTTTTCCCCCACGCATATTCGATCCTGGCAGGGCCGGTCTCATTCATCGTCAGGCCTCTCGCCAACCCCTCCCTTGACCGGATCATACAGGAGCGGCGCGAGTTCGCCGGCAGCCGGGCCATCCGGAAATTCGATTCGGCGAAAGCCGTTCTCAAGGAAATCCGGAACGGGAGGATGGTCGGAATCCTGATCGATCAGAACGTCGATACGATGAACGGTGTTCTCGTCGATTTCTTCTCCAGGAAGGCGTACACGACATTCGGGCTCGCCCGTCTCGCGTTGGCAACCCGCACGACGATCCATTCCGCGTTCATATTCCGCGATCCGGAACGTAAATTCCACCATACGCTTCGGATCGGGCTACCGCTGTCGATGGACCCGGACGCCCCGAGGGAGGAAGAGATGGAAAGGCTGACCCTCTGTTGCAACCAGGAACTCGAAAAGGTCATTCGGCAGGCACCGGACCAGTGGCTCTGGTTCCACCGCCGTTGGAAGACGCGGCCTCCGGGCGAGCCGAACCCTTACGCGGATTGCTGATGAAAGGCATCGTTTTCTTCGATCGTGACGGCACGCTGATCAACGACCCGGGATACCTGTCTGATCCCGACCGGGTCGAACCGATTCCGGGTGCCATCGAAGGTCTTCTCCTGCTCTCGAAAAACGGATTCCGGTTGGCCGTCCTGTCGAATCAGGCCGGATTGGCCAAAGGGAAATTCACCGAATTGCAGCAAGCAGCCGTTCACGAAAGGTTTGTCGAACTGTTCCTGAGGGCAGGGGTTCTTTTCGAAGCCGTCGAATATTGCCCGCACCACCCCGAAGGGATCGTCGACAAATATCGCAAGAAGTGCAACTGCCGGAAACCCGCCACCGGAATGGCCGATCGGGTTCTGGATCGATTTCCCGACTCGGCATCATGGAGTCGCTGGATGGTCGGTGATAAACTGATCGACATCGAAATGGGGAAACGACTCGGCGCCCGCACGATCCTTGTGGGGACCGGATACGGGACCGAAGAACAGGTTGAGTGTCACCGCCAAGGGGTGCATCCCGACGCGTATCTTCACGATGCAAAAGAGGCGGCAAGTTGGATCCTGACCGACGTCCGAAATCCATGAGAAAGATAATTCAGGCGGTCCTGGCCATATCCGTCACAGCAGGGCTCTTCCTGACGGTCGCCGTTTTGTCATGGAACCCGCTGTTCACCGGGCAGGCGGCGGCCGAGAGCGGCTTCCCGCCGGGGACTATCCCGTCGGATAACGAGATGCAGCGCGTCCCCTCCGAAAACACACCCGAAAAGCCCCAAGACGTTTCCGTTTCCGAAACTCCCGGGTGGGGGAAGGGGCACGAAGAATTATATTACCGGATGACTTTCCTGGGCGTAACCGCAGGGTACGCGCGATTCACGATCATGGGCAAAACGATCATCGACGGACGGCAGGCGTGGCATCTTCATGTTCGGGGCTGGACCTCCCAGTTCCTGTCGGTTTTCTACCCGGTCAACAACATCATGGACTATTACCTCGACGTCAAGACGCTCGCCCCGATCCGGATCGCCGTCACAAAAAACGAGAAGAAGAAATTCACCGATGAGATCATCCTGTACGATCAAGAAAAAGGGCTTATCTCCTACTGGGACAAATCGCTCAAGAAGCTGGAAAAGAAAGTGGATGTCCTTCCCAATGTCCACGACCCGGTGACGGCTGTTTACTACTTCAGGGCAAGGGATACCGGTGCCTCCGACCGCGCCCGCAACGTTTACGCCGGTCGCAAGATGTGGCAGGTCTCCTCGCAGTCCGCCGGGGTCGAAACTATCCCGAACGAGTTCGGACAACCGGTCGAAACGACCATCATCAAGCCGGTTATCAAACGCGACGGGAAGATCGAAAGCAAAGGCGACATCAAATTGTGGTTGAGCAACGACTCACGACGAATCCCGATACGCATCTATGCCGATATCAAGGTCGGCACGCTTGTCGGGCATTTGATTCCACCGCAGGAGGGTGTATGACTCTCGACCCCCGGCTTCTTGAAATCCTGGCTTGTCCCGATTGCAAGGGGCCACTCGTGTTGATACCCGACTCGACCGTGCTCGGATGCGACCATTGCCGATTGAAATTCAGGATCGATGACGACATTCCCGTCCTGCTGGTCGACCAGGCGACACCTTATGAATAATGCTTCATTCGATATGCGAGCCATGCAATATCTGTCGCGTTTCGGTTCGTGCCGGGTGCTGGTGGTCGGCGACATCATGCTCGACGAATACGTCTGGGGCTCCGTTCGCCGCATCTCCCCCGAAGCACCGGTTCCCGTTGTCGCGGTGAGGGATGACACGCACGTCCTGGGAGGCGCCGCCAACGTCGCCGTCAATATCGCCGGTCTCAAGGCCAAATCCCAACTGGTCGGCCTGATCGGAAACGACGTCGCCGGCAAGGATATCCTCCGGTTGCTCCGGAAGAAGGGAATCGGCGTTTCCGGCATCGTTGCCGAGCCCGGGAGGCCAACCACCCGGAAGACGCGCGTCATCGCGCACAACCAGCAGGTTGTGCGCGTCGATCGGGAAAAAAAAGACCCCCCGTGCGAAAAAGCGAGAGAAGCGCTTCTTAAAAACATCGCCTTGCTCGTTACCGAAGTCGATGGCGTCGTCCTTTCTGACTACCGGAAAGGGATGCTGACGCAGGAAATCGTTCGGGAGGTCATTGCCCTGGCCGGCCGGCATGGCGCGTTCGTGGCCGTAGACCCCAAGCATCCCGATTTCTCTTTTTATTCCGGTTGCACCATCATCACTCCCAACAAGTCCGAAGCTGAAACCGCCATGGGGGGGCAGGATCTCTGCGGAGATGCCGCCATATCGAAGGCCGGCAAGGCCCTCATCAAGAAGGCGCGAGCTGCCGCCATCCTGATTACGCGCGGCGAAGAGGGAATGAGCCTCATCGAGCGTGGCAGAACCGCTTCGTTCCACGTCCCCGCGCTGGCGCGGCAGGTTTTTGACGTGACCGGCGCCGGAGATACCGTAATCGCGACACTGGCCGTTGCAATGGGTGCCGGAGTGCCAGTCCGCGATGCGGCACTGCTCGCCAACGTAGCCGCGGGCGTTGTCGTCGGCGAGGTCGGTACCGCCCCGATCACGATAGACAAGTTGAGACATGCCCTGCGTCAGCGTCTTCGCGATCAAGACATCGCAACCGACGAGCAGGCCGAAACTGCACCAGGAGGCATCTCTTGACCTGGATGAGCATGACCGGCTTCGGCCGGGGTGAATCGCACGGTGACGACATCTCCGTCACCACGGATATCCGATCCGTAAATCACCGGTATCTCGACGTACATGTCAAGGCACCGGGAAAGTTCGTTTCCTGGGAAACCAGAATCAGGGCCATCGCCCGCGAGACGCTTCGGCGCGGCAAGGTCGACATCTTTGTCAATGTTCGGGAGTGGGGCAACGGGGCCGGCAGCCTCCGTGTCAACCAGCCTCTTTTATCCGGCTACATGAGCGAGGCGGCACGGCTTCGATCCGAATTCGGCATCAAGGGCGAGATCACGTTCAGCGACCTGATTCGTATTCCGGACCTGTTCGTCCTCGGTACCGATTCCGGAAACGATCCATCCGAAACCAGGTGGCCTTTCGCCGAAAAAGCCCTCCGAAGCGGACTCTTGATGCTTCAGGAATCGAGAAAGACCGAAGGAGATAATTTGCGGGAGGTGATCCGGGAGGCGCTTGCGATCCTGGCGCGCCATGTTTCGGATATTGCCTCGATGACTGCCGAAAACAAGGGAATGGCCGCCACCCGGTTCAAGGAGCGCATTTCCGCAACCTGCAACGAATATGGGGCTGCGATAGATCCCCTCAGGTTGCATCAAGAGATCGCGATCCAGCTCGACCGACTCGACATTACCGAGGAAGTCGATCGCCTCCGGTCTCATCTCTCGACGCTTTCGAAACTTGTCGATGATGGCGGCGACGCCCTCGGGAAAAGGTTCGATTTCCTGGTCCAGGAAGTTTTCCGCGAATTGACCACGTCGGCCAACAAGTCGGCACATCCGCTGATCTCTGCCGCCGCAGTTACCGCCAAGACCGAGCTCGAGAAAATACGCGAACAGATCCAGAACGTCGAGTGACGGGAAGGTGGCGAGAAATGCGGGCTAAAGGAGATGTTTTCGTCATTTCCGCTCCTTCCGGGTCGGGAAAGACAACAATCTGCCGTCGACTCCTCCAGGAAACAGACCGGCTCGAATTGTCGATCTCGTACACGACGCGCCGGTTGAAGCACGGAGAACAGGATGGTCGCGATTATTTCTTTGTCGATCAGCCCGAGTTTGATAAGATGTTGGATTGCAAGGAATTTCTTGAGTCTGCTACCGTCTACGGGAACAGTTACGGAACCGCCCGCAAAACCGTTCAGTCAATTGTCGAACAGGGGAACGACGCACTGCTCGAAATCGACGTCCAGGGCGGATGCAACATCAAGCAGTCCATGCCTGATGCAGTGCTAGTCGCGATATTCCCGCCGTCGTGGCAGGCGTTGCGAACGCGCTTGTTTGGCCGGGACCGGGACAGCCGCGAAGAGATGGACGCGCGGCTCATTGCCGCGCGCAAAGAGATACACGTTCTTCTCACATACGATTATCTCGTCATAAACGACGACCTGGATTCTGCCGTAGTCAATGTCTCAAGAATTGTCCATGCCCACCGGCTAAGGCGTGAGCGGGCTGTCAGTGTGATCAAATCGATTCTTGTTCAATCCGGAGAGGAATAAAAATGGCAAGAGTAACCGTCGAAGATTGTCTTGAAAACGTCCAGAGTCATTTCGAACTGACCGTCGTGGCCGCCAAACGGGCCAAGCAACTTCTGGGAGGCAGCGGTGCCACCATCGACACATCCCAACGCAACGAGAAGCCAACCGTTATTGCGCTTCGTGAAATTGCCCAAGGGAAAGTCCGGGTTCGTCGCTAGTTTCAGGAGGCCAGCCTCCTGAAGGGCGCCTGATAATGCTCCGTCTCAACGACATCGTCGAGCGGGTCCAATCCGCGCGCCCTGCCGCGAATATCGAGCTCATCCAGAAGGCGTACGTATTCACGGCCAAGGTTCACCACGGCCAGCTCCGCAAGTCGGGCGAGCCCTACCTGATCCACCCGATTAACGTCGCCTGGCTTCTTGCTGACTGGAACCTCGACGAAGAAACCGTAGCGACGGGCCTCCTCCACGACACTGTTGAAGATACCGTAGCAACAGTACCCGAAATCGCCGAGCTTTTCGGCGACTCTATTGCGCTCCTCGTCGACGGCGTGACCAAGATCAGCCGCGTCGTGCTCTCCGACGCTGCTGACCAAAAGGCCGAATCGCTCCGAAAAATGATCCTCGCGATGGGCAAGGACATCCGGGTCATCCTGGTCAAGCTGGCCGATCGCACCCACAACATGCGGACCTTGCAACACCTCTCTCTCGAGAAACAAGGCGTCATTGCCCGGGAGACGAGAGAAATCTACCTTCCCATTGCCAGCCGTCTCGGCATGAGCCGCGTAAAGGTCGAACTCGAAGATCTTTGCTTCAAGATTCTCAACCCACAGGCCTACACCGATCTGACCAGCAAGGCGGATGTCCGGCGTCGCGACCGCGAAGAACACATTCGCGACGTCATCAGCATCCTTCAAAAGCAAACGGCCGAGTCCGGAATATCGGCGATTGTTACCGGTCGTTCCAAGCACCTTGCCGGCGTATACGCCAAGATGCAGCGGCAGGGAATCGACTTCGAACACGTATACGACTTCATCGCCTTCCGGATATTGTGCAAATCCATCCGTGAGTGCTATGAGGCGCTCGGGATCGTCCACAGTCTCTGGAAACCTGTTCCCGGGCGCTTCAAAGAC
>JANXQJ010000090.1 GCA_025356865.1 Deltaproteobacteria bacterium
CCGTAAGCGCCGCGCGGGTCGTATGCGGGCAATTCGAGCGACTTGACGCTCATCGACAGCCCCGGGACGCCCATCGCTTCGGCCACCCGCCGCGATCCGAGCGAGAGCAGCTCGCCTTCCCCCCGCCGGTAGCCGATGTCGTCGAGCATCCCGCCGATTTCATCGGCCAGCGGGAAACGCCCCCGCGCCTCGCCCCACGCCGCCAACGTGGCCGCCGCCGAGATCGTGTCCATCCCCAGCTCGTTGCAGCGGGTATTGGACCTGACGATGGCGTGAAGGTCGTCGATGCCGTTCAACGCGCCGAAGTGGGAGACGGTCTCGTATTCGGGTAGGTGTTCGCCTTCTTTCGTGCTTTTCTTGCACTGGATCGGGCAGCCGTGGCAGCCGTCCTTCTTCGCCCCGTACGCCTCGCGGATCGCGGGCCCCGAATAGTTGCCCGACCGTTCGAACACCGTCTTGCGGAAGTTCTCGGTGGGCGCCATCCGCCGCTGCCGCATCAGGTCGACGAGGGCCGGCGTCCCGTACTCGGCGATCCCCAGCTCGCCGAAGATGACCGGCGACGCCTTGAAGAGCCGGAGGACGTCCTGGCGCGCCTTGTCGAACCGGGGGCGGTCCGCGATGGCGGTCGGCCGGTCCCCGGAAACCAGGATCGCCTTCAGTTTCTTGCGGCCCATCACCGCACCCAGGCCGCCGCGGCCCACGGCGTTTCCCTCGCCCGTCAGGATGCTCGCGAAGAGGACCCCGTTCTCCCCCGCCGGGCCGATGGCCGCCACGCTCCGCGCACCGTCGAACGCGCGAACCGTCTCGCCAACCGTCCTGCCCCAGAGGGCGTCCGCGGGGAGCAGGGCGACCTCGTCGCCGGCGATCGAAAGCGCGACCGGCGTGCGGCTCTCCCCCACGATCCGCAACACGTCGATCCCGGCCGCCTTGAGGCGCCAGGCAAAGCGCCCGCCAGCCGAACAGTCGTAGATCGTGCCCGTCAGCGGGGAACGGGAGACCACCGACATCCGCGCCGAGGTCGGCGCCGGCGTGCCGCAAAGCGGTCCGACGGCGAAGACGAGCGGCATCGCGGGGTCGAACGGGTCGAGGGTATGCGCATCCCGGAGCAGGCGTACCCCCAGCCCCCTCCCGCCAAGCCATGCGTGAAGCAGTTCCGCGGGTATGGCTTCGCGGCGGGAGGTTCCCGAGGAGAGATCGACGTGGAGGAGTGTCGCGTGCCAGCCTGTCAACATGGGTTCATTATATACGGGCGAGGGTCCGCTCCGGGTGGGTGTAGACGTTGAACGATTTCCCGCGCAGGTAGCCGACGAGGGTGATCCCGTGCTCCCGGCAAAGTCTCACCGCCAGGGTCGTGGGAGATGTGCGCGAGGCGACGAGTGCGATCCCCAGGAGGGCCGCCTTCCCGGCCATCTCCGAAGACACCCTTCCTGAAGTCGCGAGCACCTTCCCGGAGAGGTCGATTCCCTTGAGCATCGCCGCTCCCGCGATCCGGTCGAGCGTGTTGTGCCGCCCGATATCTTCCGCGAAGAGCATCACCTTTCCATTTTCGCCGACCGCCGCGGAGTGGATGCCCCCCTGCCCCCGATACCCTTCCGCGAGCGACGCCATCTCGTCCATCAGGCCGAATATCTCGGTGGGAGAAACGGTTCGCGGGGGCGAGTGCGCCGGGAGGACGCCCGCACCCGGTTCGCCCTCCGGTACGGGAATGTTGAAAACGATGCCGGTTCCGCATCCTGAGGTGAGCGTCGGCGTCAGCCGGGCAGGGAGTTCCCGCCGGATCCGGACGTCCGCGACGCCCGAGTCCGCGCAGATTCCCATCGACAGGATATCGCCCGGGACCGAAACGAGCCGCTGCATCCGCAGGAAACCGGCCACCAGGGCGCCCAGGTCGTGAGGGGAAGAGACGAGCGTCGCCAGTTCGACGCCGTTGACGGTCAGCGTGAGCGGGTATTCGTCGACGGGGCGGTGGTCGCACGGGAGCACCCGCCCACCCTCGTAACGGAGTACGCCGCCGATCGAGAAATCGGTTTCGCTTCCGGACATCCCGCACCCCCGCCGTTTCCCGGCCCGCCTGACCGGTTATACCACCATGAGGTAGAATATCCGGAGATGGAAACGATTGCCCGACTTCTAAGGCTCATCCCGGCCGCGATCCTGATCGGCGCCACGCTCGCCGCGCCCGGGGGCGTGCGCGCCGCCCCTCCGGAGGCGCGTCTCCGGCTGGCCACCACGACCTCGACGGAAAACTCGGGGCTGCTCGGCGTCTTGTTGCCTCCCTTCGAAAAGAAGGCCGGATGCCGGGTCGACGTCATCTCGGTGGGGACCGGCAAGGCGCTCAAGCTCGGCGAGGCGGGCGACGTCGACGTCGTGCTCGTCCACGCGCGCGAACTCGAGGACCGGTTCGTCGCCGGGGGATACGGCGTGAACCGTCGCGACGTCATGTACAACGCCTTCGTGGTCCTCGGACCCGGGGAAGATCCGGCGAAGGTCGCGAGTTCGCCCGACGTTTCGGAGGCCTTCCGGCGGATCGCGGGACAGGAGTCCCCCTTCGTTTCACGCGGCGACCGCTCCGGCACGCACCTCAAGGAGCAGGAGGTCTGGCGCTCCGCGAAGATCGTTCCGAAAGGCGGATGGTATGTCGAGAGCGGCCTCGGCATGGGGGAGGCCATCACCATGGCGTCCGAAAAGCGCGGCTACACCCTTTCCGACCGGGCGACCGCGGTCGCATGGCGCGGCAAGAGCCGCCTCGCCGTCCTCTTCCAGGGCGGTCCCGGACTTCGGAACCCGTACGGCGTCATCGCCGTCAACCCGCAGAGGCACCCCGCCGTCCGGCACGAACTGGCCCTTCGGTTGATCGATTTTCTAACGGGGCCCGAGGGTCAGGCGATCATCGCCGGCTTCAAGGCCGATGGAGAACAACTCTTCTTCACATCCCCGCGCCGGAACCATTAAGTGGATTTCCTGACCGATTCCGTACGCGCCGCCCTTGTGCTCATCCTCGCACTCGACCCCGACATCGCGAGCGCCGCGCTCACCTCGCTCCAGGTCGCGGCCTGCTCGATCCTCCTCGCCGCCATCCCGGCGATACCGGTCGGGCTCGCGGTGGGGTTGCTCGATTTTCCCGGAAGGCGTGCGGCCGTCCTGGCACTCAACAGCCTCATGGCGGTCCCTACGGTGCTGGTGGGACTCCTCGTCTACATGGTGATCAGCCGCCGGGGGCCGCTGGGCGGGCTCGACCTGCTGTTCACCCCGTCGGCCATCGTGCTCGGCGGCATCCTGCTCGCCGGCCCGATCGTCGCGACGCTGGTCATGAACGCGGCCGAAGGCGCCGACCGTCGCATCATCCCGACGGCGATGACGCTCGGGGCCGGGCCCTTGAGGGCCGGCCTGAAATTCGCCGCCGAGATCCGGCTCGGAATCGTGGCGGCGCTGGTCGCCGGGTTCGGACGGGTCCTTTCCGAGGTCGGGGTTGCAATGATGCTCGGCGGCAACATCCGGGGCTACACCCGGACGATGACGACCGCCATCGCCCTCGAGACGGGGAAGGGCGAATTCGGGACCGGCGTGGGGCTGGGGCTCATCCTCATGACGATCGCCCTGCTCGTCAACATCCTGTTCAATCTCGTCCTGCAGCGGTCGCGCCCGTGACGGCCCTTTACGCCCTTGAAGGGATCCGGAAAAGCCGGGGCCCTGTTTTTTCCCTCGCGATCCCGGCGCTGGAGTTGATGGAGGGCGGCATCCACGCCCTGTCCGGGGCCAACGGATCCGGCAAGAGCACGTTGTTGTCGCTCCTTGCCTTTCTCGACCGGCCGACGGAGGGTCGCCTCCGGTTCGCCGGGGAAACCGTCTCGTGGAACACCCGCTCCCTCGCCCGCCTGAGGCGACAGGTGACGCTCCTCCACCAGTCGCCCTGGCTCTTTCGCGGATCGGTCTTCGAGAATGTGGCGTGGGGACTCGCCCTTCGGGGGGTCAATGGGGGGACGCGCCGCACCCGGGTATTCGAGGCGCTCGAGGCGGTCGGGCTTTCCGGCTTCGAGAAACGGGACGCGCAATCCCTTTCCGGAGGAGAAGCGCAGCGCACCGCGATGGCGCGGGCGATCGCCCTGGAGCCGCGGGTTCTCCTGCTCGACGAACCGTATTCGGGCGTCGACAGGGCGGCGGTCGAAACCGCTGAATCGCTCATCGCCTCCATGCCCGCCCGGGGAACGACGGTGCTGCTGACGACGCACGACACCGCGCAGCTCGCCCGTCCCGGCGGGAACATCATCCGCCTGGCCGAAGGAAAAGTCGTTTCCGCGAAAGGAGCCCCTTCCTGTGCCGTCGTTTGAGGATGCCCTGGCGATGATCCTTGCCAGCGTCGCCCCCCTCGGCCGGGAGCGCGTGCCGCTGGCGGAAGCCGACGGGCGCCTTCTCGCGCTGCCGCTCGATGCCCCGTTCGACCTCCCCCTGGCCGACAACAGCGCGATGGACGGCTACGCCGTCCGCTCTGCGGATTGCCGCGAGGCGGTCGACCTCGCAATCTCCGGCTATCTCCCGGCAGGCTTTCCCGACTCGCTGCGGATCGAACGGGGCCAGGCGATCCGGATCATGACGGGGGCGCCGCTGCCCGAGGGAGCCGACGCGGTCGTCCCGCTCGAGGAAGTCGGCGAAACGGGTGGGAGCACCCCCGGCGGCGTCGGCTCGATCCGCCTCACGCGGTCGGTCACGCCCGGCGCGCACGTCCGCCGACGAGGCGAGGACGTCGCAAAGGGCGCCCACGCGCTCCCGGCCGGCGCGCTCTTGCGACCGCCCGAGATCGCCCTGATCGCCGCATTCGGGTTGACCGCCGTCGAGGCCTTCCGGCTTCCCCGGGTTGCCATTCTCTCGACCGGAGACGAACTTGCGGCTCCCGGCGGCCCGTTGCCAAGCGGAGCCGTGTTCGACGCAAACGGGCTCGCCCTGGCCGCCGCGGCGCGGGAGGCGGGAGCGGTTCCCATCGCCCTCGGGATCGCCCGCGACGACCGGGAACTGCTCCGCGGGAAAATCGCCGAAGGGTTGCACGGCGCGGATTGCCTCGTCACCACCGCCGGCGTCTCGGGAGGAGACCGCGACTTCGTCCGGGAGACGCTCGCCTCGCTCGGGGTACGGCAACTCTTCTGGAAAATCGAGATCAAGCCGGGACGCCCCACCGCCTTCGGTGTCAGAGACGGCAAGCCGGTTTTCTCGCTCCCCGGCAACCCGGTATCCGCCCTGGTCACTTTCGAGGAATTCGTCCGCCCCGCGCTCCGGAAGATGGCGGGACACCCCGCCCCGGCCAAACCGTTCCTGAAGGCAATCCTCGCCGAAACGGTCCGAAAGAAGGAGGGAAAGGTGCAATTCTTGAGGGTATCGATCGAATATCGGGACGGGGTGGCCTTCGCATGCCCTTCGGGCGACCAGAACACCGGGATCCTCGGAACGCTGGTCAGGGCGGGCGGAATCGCGCGCCTCCCGGCCGACCGGATCGCATTCGAAGCCGGAGAAGCGGTGGACGTCCACCTCCTCTACCCGGGGTGCCGGGGATGACTTCGCTGAACTCCGCGGCCGCCCGCATCGACGACGCACTCCGAAAGATGATCGAAGAGCGGGTGATCGCCTCCGCGGACGCCGCCTCCCTCTACGCGAAAGACGACGCCATCCGGAGCAACCAGGGAGATGCCAACCCGTGGGTCGTCGCCCTGTTCGAACGCGCCGGCCTTTCCGCCCTCGCTTTCGTCCGCCCCGCCCTGCCGCTCCAGGATATCCTGCGCGAACTGACTCGCGGCGGCGCACCGATCCTGGCGGCGCCGATGGGCGCGCCCGCGCCGCGCCCCCCGGACATCCTCGTGGTGCGCGCCGGCTCGACTGCCGCCCTCGAGCAGGCGCTGGTGGACCGGAACAGCTGCCTCGTCCGCGGCACCGGACCCGATGGCGACGAAGTGTCGATCGCGACGTGCAGCACGCTCTCGCTTCACGACGCCCTGGCCAAGCTCAAGCGCATCGGACAGGAAGCCGCCGCGCACCTTCGGGCAATCGCGGGCGTCTAATCCCTGGAATACGACGCGGGAGGCGGATCATGAATCGCAGGGATTTCCTGGTTGGAATGGTGGCGATCGGCGGGACAGCAGCCCTGTTCGGCAGGCGGGCGTTCGACTTCCCGGCGGGGTCCGGAATCGCACGAGCTGAAACGGGCCAGGTCGTCCGGGTCTATTCGAGCGACCGGAAGGGATATGTCATGGCCGACAAAGTCGTGAAGAGCGATACCGAGTGGCGGAAACAACTATCGCCGGAGCAGTTCGAGGTGGCCCGGAAAAAGGGAACCGAGCGGGCATTCACGGGCGTGACGTGGGACAACCACGCGAAAGGGACCTACCGGTGCGTCTGTTGCGGGAACGACCTGTACACATCCGAAGCGAAATACGAGTCGGGAACCGGGTGGCCCAGTTTCTGGAAGCCGATCGCACCCGAGAATATCAGGACTGAATCCGACGTCAGCTTCTTTTCGAGGCGGACGGAGGTGCTTTGCGCCCGGTGCGACGCCCACCTCGGACACGTTTTCGAGGACGGCCCGCAGCCGACGGGACTCCGTTACTGCATGAACTCGGCGGCGATGACGTTCGTTCCGGAGAAGTAAGGAGGCCGGCGACTGCGGCGGGTCAGATCTCCGCGAACGCATACCCGATCAGCATCCTGGCTTCGTCCTGGATGCGAACCAGGTGGTCTGCCCCCAGAAAACTTTCGGCGTAGATCTTGTAGACGTCCTCGGTTCCCGACGGACGGGCTGCGAACCAGCCGTTTGCCGCGATCACCTTCACCCCCCCGATCGGCGCACCGTTGCCGGACGCCCGCGAGAGCACCTTCTCGATCTTCTCGCCCGCGAGCGTCGTCGCCTTCACCCGTCCGGGAGATAGATCCTTCAGCGCCTTCTTCTGGGCCGCGGTCGCCGGGGCGTCGATCCGCTCGTAGACGGGCGTTCCGAAATTCCGGGTCAGCCCCTGGTAGATTTCGCCGGGATCGCGCCCGGTACCGGCCGTGATCTCGGCTGCGAGGAGGTTGAGCAGGATGCCGTCCTTGTCGGTCGACCAGGGCGTTCCGTCGAAACGGAGGAACGAGGCGCCGGCGGACTCTTCGCCCCCGAATCCGAAGGAACCGTCGATCAGCCCCTGCACGAACCACTTGAACCCGACCGGAACCTCGCACAACCGGCGGGAGAGCGAGGCCGCCACCCGGTCGATCATCGCGCTGCTGACGACGGTCTTGCCGATGGCCGCGTCGGCGCGCCACTTGGGCCGGTGCGGAAACAGGTAGGCGATCGCCACCGAGAGGTAATGGTTCGGGTTGAGCAGCCCCGCGCCTCGCGTGACGATGCCGTGCCGGTCGGCGTCGGGGTCGTTTGCGAAGGCGATATCGAACCGGTCCTTCAGCGCCACGAGCCCCCCCATCGCCCAGGGCGACGAGCAGTCCATCCGGATTTTCCCGTCCCAATCGCGCGGCATGAACCGGAAGGCGGGATCGACCGTCTTGTTCACCACCTCGATGTCGAGTCCGTACCGGTCGGCGATCGGCGCCCAGCAACCCACGCCCGCGCCGCCCAGCGGATCGACCCCGATCTTCAGCTTCGCCGCCCGGATCGCCTCAAGATCGACCACATTGGGCAGGTCGGCGACATAGTCCCCGATGAAGTCGTGCCGCTGCGTCGTTCCGGCGCGCATCGCCTGGGATGACGCGACCCGCTTCACCTCGCGAAGGCCGTTCGCCAGGATCTCGTTCGCCCGAGCCTCGATCACGCCGGTGACCGTCGTGTCCGCCGGTCCGCCGTCGGGGGGGTTGTACTTGATGCCGCCGTCCTCGGGCGGGTTGTGGGAAGGGGTCACGACGATCCCGTCTGCGAACCCGCGTTCCCGACTGCGATTCCAGCAGAGGATCGCGTGGGAAACGAGCGGGGTCGGCGTGTAGCCGCCATCCCGGTCGATACGGACCTCGACGCCGTTCCCGGCCAGCACCTCGAGCGCGGTTGCAGTCGCGGGCTCGGAGAGGGCGTGGGTGTCGCGCCCGAGAAAAAGGGGCCCGTCGGTGCCCGCCGCCGCGCGGTATTCGCAGATCGCCTGGGTGACCGCGAGAATGTGGGACTCGTTGAAGCTTTCGCGCAGGGAGGAGCCGCGGTGCCCGGAGGTCCCGAATGCGACGCGCTGCTCCGGAATGGCGGGATCGGGGCGACCGGTGAAATAGGCCGTGACGAGTTTCGGGATATCGGCGAGCATCGCCTCGTCCGGGAACGTGCCGGCTTTCGGGTGAATGCCCGCCATCGTCAGACCGTGAACTCGGTCAGCGTGCGGAACGCGCCGAGCCGGGCCGAGATCTCTTCCTGCGAGAGCGACTGCAGGCGCTCGGTGCTGAACGCCTCGACGGTGAACGACGCGATCGCGCTGCCGTAAATCGTGGCGAGCCGGTAGTCCATCTCGTCGAGCGTCCGTCCGTCGCACGACGCCAGGTAGCCCATGAATCCGCCCGCGAAGCTGTCGCCCGCGCCGGTCGGGTCGAAGATCGTCTCGAGCGGGTAGGCCGGGGCCGCGAACATGGTGTGCCCAGCCATGTGCAGCACGCCGTATTCGCCCCGCTTGACGACGACCCGCTTGGGCCCCCACGACATGAGCTTGCGCGCCGCCTTCACCAGGTTGAACTCGCCCGTCAGTTCGCGGACCTCGCCCTCGTTGACCAGCACGATGTCGACCTTGGCGATGACCTGCTTGAGTTCGGGCAGCGCGCTCTCGATCCAGTAGTTCATCGTGTCGAGCGCGATCAGCCGGGGGCTTCGAACCTGCCGGAGGATATCGAGCTGGATCGAGGGTGCGATGTTGCCGAGGAATACATAGGGGGAATCGCGATAATCCTCGGGCAGCACCGGCGCGAAATCGCTGAACACGTTGAGCTCGGTCTTGACCGTGTGCGCCGTGTTGAGGTCGAAATCGTAATAGCCCTGCCAGTGGAACGTCTCGCCTTCGGCGATCGTCACGCCGCCCGTGTCGATCCGGCGCGAGGCGAGCAGGTCGATGGTGGATTTCGGAAAATCGCGCCCCACGACCGAGACCATCCGGACCGGCGACAGGTAGCTCGCCGCCAGTGAGAAATAGGTGGCCGACCCGCCGACCACCCGCTCGACTTCACCGAACGGCGACTTGATGCTGTCGAACGCCATCGACCCCACGACCAGAAGACTCATCCCGCTGTTCCCCTTTGTCCTGATTTGGTGGTGCCCGCCAATTTCGCGGCTACTTCTTCATCGGATGGTGCTTGTCCATCTTGAACAGCTTGATCGGCAACGTCCGTTCCTGCCCGTCGTTCCGGACGACCAGCGTCACCGTGTCGCCTTCCTGCTTCGAAGTCACGGCGTAGATGACGTCGAACGCCTCCTTGACCGGCTTCCCGTCGACCGAGAAGACCCGGTCGCCCTTGCGCAGCCCCGCCTTCTCGCCCGGGGAACCGGAAACGACCCCTTCGACGACGACCTCGCCGTCTTTCGTTTCATCGAGCCGGGCGCCGATCCGCATCCGCCGGCCTTCATAACTCTCGTAGTTCACGAACCAGGCAAAGTCCTCGGGCAGGAGCGGAATCTGCGGGAGGTCGACCTCCATCGTCTGCCCCGCGCTCTTGTCTTCGGGCGGCCCGATCTCGTCGGGCATGATGATCGAATACGCCATCGGAATCCGGCGGACCACCTTCTTGGGCAATCCGAAGCCGTACCGGACGTGCCACCCGCCGGTGATCGTCACGATCCGCTTCCCCTCGCCGCGCGGTTCCCGCAGGTATCCCACGATCCGCTCGGCCATCGATTCTTCCCACAGGACCTGCGTCCGGATGAACCCGTCGAGCCGGGCGTCCGAGGGCGATGCGGTGTGCCCCCCGAAGATCCCCTGGAGGACCGCCTTCTGGATCGGGTCGGTTTCTCCCAACTCCGGCAACCGGCTTTTCAGCGCCGGGGCCAGGTTGTCGATCCCGAAGCGGCTCACCTCGGTTTCGAGTTCGCGCGACGGGTTGAGGGCGATGACGTCGATCCCCTTTTCGCGGGCGAAATTCAGGATTTCGCGATAGTAGGCGAAGTCGTATCCCCATCCCTCGTTGCCGTACCACTTGACCGCCCGCAGGAATTCGGTCTCGTCGGGGAATCCGCCGCGGATCCACTTGTCGAGCGCGGGCTGCTGCGGTTCACGGAACATCTCCATCCCGATCGCGATCTTTCCGGGGAATCTGTTGAACAGGTCGCGGATCACGAGCAGTTCGACCCGCTGGGCGTTGTAATTGTCGTGCGTCTCCCCGACGCATACCAACCGGGACGCGGACGCCATGTTCATTGCGGCGTCCATCGTCATCTTGAGTCCCGTCGGGACGTGATGGATGTCATCCGACTTCGGCACCGAGGCGAGCGCATACGGGAGGTCGGCGCCGGGACGGAACTCGCCCGCCTTTTTAGTGGAAGCGCATCCGCCGGCCAGCGCCAGTGGAAGCAGGAGACCGAGTGCCGTCTTGATCGGTTTCATCATTCCCATCGTTTCCGTTCACCTCGCATCAATCTTCCGCCCGATTATAGCAGCGATGATATTCCGAATCCGAAAAGCGCATCCGGCATCAAACTGGATAATTGACCATTCCACGAAACAGATCCCGAAGGGAGCGCTCATTGGTCCGACAGCCGGAACATCATCCCGAGTCCGCCTTCAATGACAGGAAAACATTCCGGACCGCCGCCGCTGCAGCCATGGCGGTGGCACTGCTCCTTCCGTCCGGATGTGCCAAGAGGATTCCCATCTTCTCTCCCCGCCTCGACAACACCGTCGACCACCGGTCGGCGAAAAAAACCGCCGACTGCCTGGGTTGCCACGAAGGGGACGACCTGCCATCCGGCCACTCGACGGGGGATTATTGCTTCAAGTGCCACAGGTTCACTTCAGGAGTATCTCGATGAACGTTCGACCGGTCTCTTTCCTGCTGCCGCTCTTCGTGCTCCTCGCCTTCTCCGCCTGCGGCCCGATCCTCGGGATGGTTTCCAGGACTTCCGAGGGCACCTCCGTCCGGGATGCGGGCGGCAATCCTGCGGATATCAGGGCGGGCGCAAAACTGCTGATCCTCTCGCCGTTCCCGAAAACGAAGGAAGGGTTCTATCTGGTGCGGGGGGAGGACGAACAGAAATTCGCCGACGAGTTCAACCGGCTCGGCCTATTCGTGGCCGAAGCGCGATCCGTCGGGGCGAACGGGAGTCCCGAAGCGAACAGGGCGATCGCATCGAAATCGCCCGCCTCCCTCAAGAGCGAGTTCGGGCTCGCCGCCGACCCCGACGTCCTGCTCACCGGCACGCTGCTCGCCCGAAAAACCTATGTCGCCCCGATGCGCGGCGTGGTCATGGCCGTCTCGTGGCGCCTGGTCTTCACCGACCTGCGCGGCGGCAGATCCTGGACCGTCGACGCCGAATCGAAGGAACTGGCGGAGGACACCATCCCGCGGATCGTCGAACGGATCGGCAACCGGCTCGGACGCTAGCCCGCATTTCTCACCACGCTCCTGCTACGTCGGCGGATCCGGGCGTGTCTACCGCGTTCCGCTCGATCGGGCTCCTCAGCGTGGTGAGAAATGCGGGCTAGAACCGGAACCCCAGGTTGAGCGTCGTCGCGTAGCCGTCGAGTTTCGCGTCGGCCCCGTCGAACGACGCCTTGGCCCACAGATACTTGAACTCGGCGCCGAGGAACACGTTCTGCGACAGGTCGGCCTGGCCGCCCGCCACAAGGTGGTAGCCGAACGCGGTCTTTGACGACGACACGCCGCCCGACTTGTAGGTCGCGTTATAAGCTCCCAGGCCCGCTCCCGCGAACAGTTCGACGACGTCGATCGGCGCCTTGACCTTGAACGTGGCCGTGATCGGGACCAGCTCGATCTTGTTTGAGGTGCCCGTGGCCGTCTTGTCGGTCTGCATGAATCCGACGCCGATTTCGGCGCCCAGGTTCCGGGTGAAGTCGTGTCCGAACGCCGCCTCGCCGCTGAATCCGCTGCCGAAACCGTCGAGGTCGTTCGAGGTGGGTGTGTAGAACCCGCCCTTGACGACGGCGTAGTTCCCCTCGGCCGACGCCGTCGCCGCAAAGGCCAGGGACGCGACCGCCACAAGCAGGATAATTCTTGCGATTGTCTTCATGGTGCGTCCTCCCTGTTTTCGTTCATCCCCCGATCAGCCCGCGCGTCTTGATCTTGCGGATTTCCTTCTCGTCGGACCACTCGAGGATGCCGGTCTTCAGGTTCTTGAGATTCATCGTGAACTTGTAGTAAACGTCGGTGACGCGCCCGCCCTGTTGCCGGATCTCGGAGAGGTTGGACGTCAGCAGATACTCGGCGCCGGCCTGCTTCCCGCCTGGAACCGCCTTTTTCGGATCGACCAGCCCGCTCTCCTGCTGCGCCGCGAACTCTTCGTTCGCCTCCTGGTCGGTCGTTCGGTCGATGAACTGGAACTTGCCCGACTTGATCAGCCGGGCCCGGATCGAGTCGGTGATCGATTCGGTGTCGATGTGCTGCGTCGTCTTGTTCTTGACCCGGGTCGCCGAAAGGATCGGCCGGCGCTGCTTCGTCACTTCGGCCACGGGCGGGAAAGTCAGCAGCGAATCGACCATTCCCTCGGCCACCTGCTGCAGGTCGGAGGAACCGAAATCGGTGGAGAGGTTCTGGTGGGCGGCCGTGTCGCCGTAACGGACGTCGGGCGCCGAAGCGCAACCGGCGAGCAGCGACGCCGCGAAGAGGGCCGCAGCCCCCGCAATGATGGTACGGATCGTCTTCTTCATCGGTCGACTCCTTCTATTGGTCGCGGCGGATCTTGAGCATGAACTCGATCGCGGCGGGACGGGGCGCAACCCCTTGGAGTTGCCGGGTCTCCCGCCCGTAGATCGTCAGCGGTTTCCAGCTGCCCGTCCCGGGATCGATCTCGAATCCCTTCGCGTCGATCCAGACGAACTTGTACTGGAGCGCGAGCGTCGATCCGGTTTTCGACTCGATGGTCACGGCCGCCTGGAGAATGTCTCCCGTCTGCGCCACCCGCGTGTCGGTCACGGCGATATCGCGCCCGAGCGAGGTGTTGTTGACGACGACCCGCTTGTAAATCGGGATTTCGGAATCCGGTTCCTGCCTGAGCGCCCCCTGGCCCACGATGCCGGACGTTCCGCATCCGGCTGCGGCCAGCAGGAGAAGCAATACCAATCCACGCCGAAATGGTCCCATCGTTCCCTCCTCACGGGGAAAAGCCTTGTGCTTCAATCGTATTACAGACCGGGTCCTTCGGCAACCTTCGGGGGCTTCAGGCCGGGCGGCGACTGCCGCACGTGCATCGTCCCGCCCGTCCGGACCACGTGCAGCAGCGTGATCGCCCCCGGACGGATCTCGACGTCGACCTTTTCGACCGCGCCGCCGGCGTCGGCCCGGAGCGACAGGAGATGGCGCCCCCCGGGCAATCTCGTGCGCATGATTTGTGCGTCGCGGGGCAGCGTGAGCCAGCTTCTCAGGTCGGCGTTCTCGCTGACCACGTTCCAGATGCCGACCGCCAGGCCCGCGACCTGCCCCAGGTTGTTGTCGGACCTTAGCGCGGCGGCCGAGGCGGCGGCCTTCCCCCCGGTGCGGATCAGGTGACGGATGATGAGACCGGGGATTTTTTCCTTCAACGCGCGAACCGCCATCGCGTCGACGTAGGCGATCGGCTCGGTCGAGAGGGTGACGATGTTGTGCCGCGCGACGTGGAGCGGAGCCGGAGCCGTCCAGGCGTGCCGGTAGATCGGGAAGGCCACCGCGCCGAAACCGCCGCCCGGCAGCGGGACGGGAAACTTGACCTCTTCCTTGGGCGGGACGAACCCGTCCTCGTACAGCACGACCAGTTCCCCGGAACCGGGTTCACAGGCCGTGAACGAAGCGCCCTCGGGAACGCGGAACCGCGTCTTCATCTCGTCGAAATCTTCCTTCATCCCGAGCGACTCGGCAAGCCGGAGCGCATCGAGTTGCAGGTACCGGTTGTTCGGGAAGATCTCGAGCGCCCGCCGGTAGTCGATGTACGCGTCGTTTTCCTCCCCCATCGCCTCGTACACGACGCCCGACAGATAAAACGTGTACGCGTTCTGGAACGAGTTCCCGGCCTGCTGCGCGGCCACGTCCATCAGGGAGAAGCGGTCTTCCAGCGTGCGCGTCCGGTTCCCGCCGACCCGTTTTTCACGGGCCGCCGCAGAAGCTTTTTCGAGTTCGGCCTCGTGACGCAGCCTTGCCGCTTCCTGCTCGACGTTGGCGAGCCGCACTTCGACGCCCGCCCCTTCGAGATCGCCGGCGATCAGGTAGTTGATCGCCTGGAAATGATGGAGGAACACCCGTTCGTAGCCGTCGGGGTCGTACCGCCGTGCGTTGTCGTTCAGCAGCCAGGATGCGACATCCCCTCCAGCCTGGCGCGCGCTGAGGATCGCCTGCTCGTCGGCGGCGCGGATCAGGTCGATCGACTTCCCGAATTCGCGGCGTGCCGCCGAAACGTCGCCCTGGATCTGCGCCAGCCGCCCGCGCTCCAGCCGGTAGAGCACCCCGTCGCTTCCCCGGGCCTCGGACTTGAGGGTCCGGTCCAGGTCGAGCGCTTTTCCGGAGGAAGCCGCCGAAAGGTACGGGGCGACCTTATGCGGGTAGGAAACGAACATCGTTGACCCCGCGCAGCCGGAGACCAGGACCAGTGCGAGCAGCAGTCCGGGCAGGGACCTGCCCGGCGACATTACTTCCCGATCCATGCCGCGAGATGCCCCTGCTTCCAAAGGATCAGCGCCGCCCCGCCCGCCGCTGCGAGGAAGAACAGCACCCAGGGCCACCGCCGCTTTTTCTCGGCGAACGGGTCGATCAGCGACCGGTCGGAATTTTCGGGAAGCTTCGCGGTGGCGGTCAGCGAGGCGCCGAACGGGATGTTGATCCGCGCGCGCGCGTTGACGGCCCACCCGTTCGCGTCGAGGATCGGCCCCAGGTTGCGCTGCCGCAGCTTGATCCAGGCCAGCAGCATCGAAGGGCCCGAGATCAGGAGCAGCACGCCGGCGATCACGAACGGAATCTGCCACCAGGCGAGCTTGAACAGACCCGCCATGACGGCGGCGAGCGCGGTGCCGATGGCGCCCATCGCCAGCCCGATCGCGGCGAAGATGCCGGCGAACTTCCCCACGTCGAACGGGGCGGGTGGCGCAGCGGGGGCGTCCGGCCGGGACGCAGCCACCTTCGCGCCGTGGTCCGTGATGGCTTTCGCCGACTGGTCCTCGGTCGCCTTCTGTTTCGCGGCCGCCGCCTTGTTGAGTTGTTCGCCCACCATCCGGGCGATCCGCTTGTAGGGCGCGAAAAAAGCCTGCCGGATGCTGATCGGGTGCTCGACGATCCGGACGATCGTCGCGTCCCAGTCCTGCCCCGCCCGGTCGTAAAAGACGCCGTTGCGTCCGACCATGAGCTGGTCGGAATCTCCCGCCGTGAACGCTGCGGCGATCGTCATCTTCTCGACCGCCCCGCGCCGGCGGCACTCGCAGTAGACGAGGTAGACGCGGCTGAGCGTCGCGATGGCCGCGTGTTTCGCCACGTCCGCCACCGGGACGCAGAGGTCGCAACTCCGGCCGTCGAGAAAGAGCGTCCCCGCCTGGAAAGTGGCTTTCCCCTTGCGCGTGTAGAAATCGGAAAACGACGTGAAGTTGTTGGCGAGCAGGCAAAGGTCGCGCGTGTACCGGATCAGTTTCTCGACCGATGCGATGGCGTCGACCTCCGGCTGGACCGCCTTGTCCCGTTCGGTCAGGTCGAGCAACGCCGCCTTGCAATCTTTTGCGAGAATGGCCTGGAGACGGGCCGGCTCGATCTTTTCGACGGAGGTCTCCGGCCAGGCCGCAAGCCACGCCTCGTATCTGGCGAACGATCCGCAAATCGTGCGCCACCCGGCGTCGGTCAGTTCGTCCGCCCGGCCCAGCATCGGTCCCGAGACCTCTGCCGAAAATCGCAACACGGCGGCGGCCCACGCCGGGTTGAGCCCGTCGGCGAGCCGAAGCGCCTTGCCGGGACCCGGTACCGCCAGCGGAAGTTTCGCAAGCGGTTCGCTTTCACCGTGCAGATCCTGGAGCGCAAGCTTGAGGTAGTCTTCGTCGGAGGGCGAGAGCAACGTCGCAGCCCGCCCGTCGTACGACGCCAACCGGCAGCGCTGGAAGTAATCCTCGATCTTGGGCTTGAGCGCCTTGAACACCTCGTATCGCACTTCGGTGTCGTCGCCGAACGAGAGAATGCCCGGATCGTTCACGGCCTCTGCGCGCCACCCGGCCAGCGCCTGCGCCTCGCCGGCGAATCGCTCGATCGTTTCCGCGGTCACGCCGGGTTCTCCGCCCCGGTCGAGTTGCGGCGGATAGCAGGCGACGATCTCCGAAACCACGGCGCGAAGCTCCGGGTCGGCCACCGCCTGCGGCGGAACCACGCCGTCCCCGTTGTACATCCCTTCCGCGAAGATGCGCGCGGTGTCGCAGACATCGTCGAGGGTGATTTCCGTCGCGTCGGGCCTGCCCAGGTTCGCAAGCACGAGCCGTGCGCCGGCCAGCACCGCCCTTCCCTCGTCCGTCGCGTCGTTGATCGAGGAGAGCGGCATCCGGTCCTGACGGCGGGTCAACAGGTCGGGATCGCGCAGCACGCTTCCGACCCACTTCAGCGCCGAAAGCACCTCGGGAACGCGGATGTGCCCGTCCCCGTCGCTGTCGACGAATGCCAGCGTCGACTTGTCGAATTCGATTCCCGCCACCGGGCAGGAAAGCGCCACCCACAATTTCTGGTCGAGCGTGTCGAGCGCCAGCAGGTCGGCGCCGGTCTCGAGCAGCACCTGATCGAAACCGCCCGCCCGGAAGAAACGCCACCGGTGATGCGGATTGGGAAGCGTCGACGACCCGGTATCGGAAGCCAATGGACGATCTCCTTTCGTGCATCTGAAAAGTTGAACCGACCCGAAGCCATTACATCACAATTCGGCAACCGGAAAACAACCGGTCCTTTTTTCGGTTGTCACCCCCCCCTTTCGAATGCAATATGCATTTACGGATGTAACAACCCGGAAGAGGTGTTCATTGACGGGTTCACTCGACGAATCGGTCCTGCTCTCGGAAAAGAAAACCGACAGTTACGTCCTGAAACTTTTTCTTGCGGCCGATGGGCTTGCCTGCACCGCAATCGTCTCTCCCGGCCTCGGCCCCGGACCGTCCCCATCCCCTGCGGAAATCCTCGAACAGCTGGCCGCGGTCGACGTCACAGAAGGGATCGACCCGGCCGCCGTCTCCGAAGTGTCGACCTGCGACCCGGCCGCTTTTCCTCCGGAGGGGATCGCGGTCGCGCACGGGATTCCGCCCGTCGCCCCCCACGACGGCTACGTGGACCTGATGGTCCGGCCCGATACCGGCGTCGCGGCCTACAAGGTCGCGCTCGACGGGTCGATCGACTTCCACAACCGGTCCGATTACGACATCGTCTCCGCTGGGCAGGAAATCGCGGTTTATCATCCCCCAAGGCCCGGGAAGCCCGGCGTGACGGTGACCGCCCACGCCATCCCCGTCCCGAGCCCTTCCATTCCGAAGACCACCTTCAACAAGGGAGTCCGGATCGACCGCGAGACGAACCGGGTCAAGGCACTGACGGGGGGACGCGTCCTGTTTGTCGGAGACGCCATTTCCGTCGAAGAAGAGTATGTCGTGCAGGGCGACGTCAACTTCTCGGTGGGCAACATCCGCAACCCCGGATTCGTCCTGATTTCCGGCGATATCGACGACAACTTCTCGGTCACGGGCGACAAGGGAATCAAGGTGGGCGGCGTCGTCGGCGCCGCGATGCTCAAGTCCGACGGCGACATCACCCTCTCGGGCGTCACCGGAAAAAACAAGGGGCGGATCCTCTGCGGCGGCAACCTGCACGCCCGCTTCCTCAACGAGGTCGATGTCGAGTGCCGGGGAGACGTCGTCGTCGAGACCGAGATCCGGGCATCCAAGGTCCGTGCGGGCGGGAGGATCCTCGTTACCAACGGCACCGTCGCCGGAGGCGAATGCATCGCGGGACGCGGCATCGAAGTCAAGGTAGCCGGCTCGCATATGGGCGTGGCGACCGTCCTGTCGTCGGGCACCGACTACCGGATGCTCAAGCAACTCGACGAATTGCGGGGAAGGTTGCGCAAGCTCGAAAAGGAAATCGCCCTGATCGAGGCCGCGGTGGGCCCCGAACCGCCCGACGAAAAGGCGCTCGCGAAGATGTCTCCCCCACGACGCGAAACGATCGAGAAACAGTTCGGGAAACTGACGGCGTCCAGGACCGAAGCCATCCTGATCCGCGACGAGCTCTCCCGGACCAACATCGAATTCGACCCTTTGGCCAACGCGATGATCAACGTCCGGGGCGACCTGTTCGAGAGCACGGTCATCAACCTGTGGCACGCCGACATCATGATCACCGAGGCACGCCGCGGGCCGATCTCGATCATCGAGAACACGCTCAACGGATCGCTCCGCTTCCTGCCGCTCGAACCGCTCGCGAAAAACGCCCGCACCCTCGAAGCCGCCATCCTGGCGTCGTCTCCGGTGCCGCACCCCTGAACCTTTTTTTTGAAACCGATCGGCGGTACGATGGTCTAAGGGAGAGGAGGGTCTGCTCATGAAAGTGGCGCCGGTTTACCGGAAAGATTACAGAAGCGGCCAGAAGCAGTACCTGGGAGTCGTGGTCGAGCGGCGCGAGGGCGACCGGGGGAACAACTTCATGGGGCTGGCGAGGCTGGCCCGAAAGTTGTTCGCCGAACCCGCGGGGTGGGATCCGATCTCGGTCATTGTCGGCGGCGTCCGGGAAGCCGAACCGGGAGTCCCCCTGGGCTGAGCAACCGGGCCCTGGAAACTGGAACCGGGCCCGACTTGCCGTTCAGCCGCCTTCGGAGGGCGGTGTGCCGATGGCCTTCTCGAGGCGGACTATCCCGGCGGCCAACCTGCCGGGCTTCTCGCCGGTTGCGCACGAAAGATTCCAGAGCGCGAGCAGTTCCTTGTCCCGGGACGACGGTTTTTCGATCCGCGACAGCGTGTTGTTCCAGAAACGGCCCTCGTTCGCCAGCGCCATCCACGCATTCGAACTGATCGAATCGACGCCTTCGTTGAACAGCGCCGCAACGGTGCCCGGGTCTCCCAGATTGAATACGTGAACCGGCTTGCCGTCCGCCTCTTCCAGCACGGCATCGACGATCGCAAGGATGTTCGAGACATTGTCGGCCCGCGTCGAAAGCCCCCCGATCGCCAGCCCCGCGAAATCCCTCCCCCGGTAGGCGTTCGCGCATTGCCGGTAACTTTGCCGGTCCCACCCCTGCACGCAGGCGTACAGCGGCAAATCCTGCCGTTTCATCGCTTTCGCAGCCCACAGGGCGCAACTGATGGTCAGGTCCTGGCGGCGGAACGCCTCGATCGGGTCGAGCCCGAACGGAATCGGAAAATCGAACGTGAAAGCCACTTCTGCGTGATCTTCCTGCGCCTCAAGCACCGCTTCCGGCGTCAGCGATTTTTTCCTGGAGGGGAAATGGATCTCGCCGATTTCACCCCGCCGGGAAGCCATCGCCCCGTATGAGAGGAGCACCGAACTGCCCGACGTCACCATGGCGGGAACGGGGGAGATCACCGCTTTCGGGTGCAGACACGTGGCGTGGTTGACGATCACGGCGCGTGCGGCCGAATCGAGCGCCTTCTGAAGCCGGGCATCGAGCCCGCCCCGCGTTCCCAGGCGCGAAACCGGGACGAAAGCCGGAAAACGGAGGATCCCTTTCCTCGTGACGAGCGTTTTCATCGCACCCCCCCCTGTCCGCATCTCCCCCTCATTCTACTTGATGCAGATCAAGGGCGATCACCGCCAATGTGTGACATCATCGAAAAAGATGAAAGGACGGTGGCCGATGCGTGCCTTCCCCTTGCGGTTGATCCTGCCGGTTCTGCTCCTCCTGGTCCTCGCCTCCGCCACCCCGATCCTGGGCGACGACGACCCGCGGGTCGATCCGTTCGGCGGCATCCGCTGGAACGACCGGATCCAGGATGTGCTCGCCCGGATGGGCGCCCTCTCGGACGGCCGCAAGGCCGAAGTCTCCCTCGCATTCCCCGACCGGATCACCCCATCCCCTTTCGGAACCCGTGCCGTCGTCCCCGGAAACGAGCGGGAGCTGACGGATTCCATCTCCGCCATCACGCGGGACTACCTCGACGGCATGGAGTCGGCGCGGAAAATCGGAGACGACCGGATCTACCGGGCTTTCCACCTGCACGTGCTCGGCATGCTGTTCGACAAATCCGCCAAGCGGCAGGGATACCTCGATGCGGAGATCCGGCTGACGGTTCGCCAGGTGATGATCCAGGACGTGCCATTCGAGATGACGGCGACGTTCCAGGCCAATCCGGGCGCCGGCCTGACGGACCGATACGTGATTCCGGCGGCCGGCACGCGCTACATCCTCCCCGTCGTGCTCACCCGCGTGACGCTCACGGCAAAATCGGCCGCAGCCCGGAACAGGTATCCTGAAATCGACGCGTCGCTCCGGAAAAAATACGACGGGTTCAGGAAATGCACCGTCGACGGTGCGCCCGGCTGGTGCGACGGACGGCCGGCATCGGTTGCCTGGGGACTCGCGGGGAACGACACGGTTTCGATTCGCTATAACGCCGAGAAATACTGGGCCGACGGGCTGCAGGCCGTCTACAAGGAACATCTGGACACCGTCGAGGGACGGAGCAAGCGGTGTCACGCCAAGCGGGAAATCGACGCCTGACCGCCGATCGTGGAACGGGACTATTTATCCCGGGGCATGACCGCGTCGATCTTTTCCTTCGAATCGACAACCTCGACCACGAGGGGCAGGTCGGCCGAGAGCCGGAGCAGCTTGTCGGTGTGGTAGACGCTGTGCGCGCCGTAGCCCGCGACGCCCCGCAGCACCGTGGCGCCGGCCACCCCTTTCTTCCGGAACAGGTCGACCAGCGCTTCGTACAGCGGTCGGCCGTCGTGCCGGTCGCCCTCCCCGATGAAGATCCGCATCAGCAACTGCTCTCCGGTCGGCCGGGTCATTGGATTTCCTCCTGGCCCGTCAGATTTGCCGGGCCGTCCATATTCCGATGAAGGTGAACAGGATGCAGGCGACGGAACTTGCCAGGACGTTGGCCAGGGCCGGGATGAACTGCGCATCCTCGATCATCCGGAACGTCTCGTAGCTGAAGGTGGAAAAGGTGGTCAGCCCGCCCAGGAAGCCGATGGTCAGCCCGACCCTCAGTTCCTGGGGAATCAGGGTGCTTCGAAGTCCGAACTCCATGACGAGGCCGATCAGGAAGGCGCCGACGACATTCACGGCGAACGTGCCGTAGGGCATTCCCCGGCCGAGCAGATCGTAGACCCAGCCGGATAGCCAATAGCGGGCCAGGCAGCCCATGGCCCCGAAGGCGGCGATGAAAATCACGATCCGCATCCGCGGCTCCTTGAAGAAAGGCCGACGGGAAAGAATCCCGCCGGCCCGGCAGACCGGTTTGCCATCCGGGAGAATTACCCCTCGTGGTGGCCGCCGCAGCAGCCGCCTTCGCTCTCGTCGTCGCAACCGCAGCCGCAATCGTCGTCATCCGACGGGAACGCGGAGAAGTGGCCGCCCATGATCTTCGGGGCGTCGCCCGCCAGCGAAACCCACATCGTGGCGCGAAGGACCAGCGTGCCGTATCCCTCTTCCTCTTCCTCGCCCGGACGCGCCTTGAGCGACTGGTAACCGTGGATGACCGCGCAATCGCCGAACAGGTCGCACCGGATCAGCTCGAACGACATCTCGCCCGTCGAATCGGCAACGGAATCGAGCATCAGCGAGTAGGTCTCCCCGTTCAGCAGGTCGCCCGAGAAATCCTCGAAAATCGCGAAGCGGGGGTCGTCGGTCGCCAGGAACGATTTCATCGCCTCGGGATTGCGGGAATTGTAGGCATCGGAATAACCTTTCAGGAACTCGACCGGATCAAAAGCCATCTTTTCATCTCTCCTTTTTCGCGCCATGGGCGCAGGCATATCTTCCTATCATACAGGACCCGGCAGCCAACCCGCCACCAATCCGAAATGGCCCCCCAGCAGGCGAAGCAGATAAAGGGATCCGGCGGCCATGACGGCGGCAGCCAGGTCGTCGAGCAGGATGCCCCGCGGTCCCTTGACGTTCCGGTCTATCCACCCGGCGGGCGGCGGCTTGAGGACGTCGAAGAAACGGAACAGGAAGAACGCCCAGGCGACCGTCGGCAGCAGTCGGGCGGACGGGAAAAAGAGGAGGACGGTGAGGAGGTATCCGGCCACTTCGTCGAGGACGAAATGTTTCGGATCGTCCGTGTTCCAGTGCGCCATCGCCCAGGGGGCGAAATGGAGGGAGGCGAGGCAGGCCGCGAGGAAAAGGGCGAGCAGGACCGGCTTCAATATTGCGGGGGGACAGAGGAAAGCGGCGATCAGGTGGAGCGCCACGCCCGGCAGGGTGCCGCACGTTCCGGGCGCGAAAGGAACCAGCCCCGTCCAGAGCCCTGTGGACATCGCCAGGGAAAAAACGTTTCGATTCATTCTTCCTTTATACAACGAGGGAACTAATGCGTGAAAGAGAGGCCGACCAGGTACGGATCGTTTTCGACCATGCGGCCGCTTTCGGACAGGATCGAGATCCGCTTGCCGAACACCGAGTCGCGCAACGTGCGCACCACGCGGGCCACGCCTCCGTCGCCCGGCTCTCCGCTGCTTTTCCGGGAGAACGCGTGCCGCAACTCGCCGACGACCCCCATCACGCCGATCAGGGAGAGCCCTTCCGGGTCGCTCACCTGCGCTGCGGGGACGCGACGGTCGAGCGAGACGGCCGGAGACGGGCAAATCGGGCGACGCCCGGAGCCCACGGCGGTCTCGACAGCCGACGACGCCTGCCTGGCGGCCAGGTCGGCCTGCATCAGCAGGTCGCAACCGACGCCCGGGGCCGGATTCATGGCAAGCCGCCGCAGGGTGTCGGCAGGCGCCGCGTCGTTTTGGAGATAACCGGTTCGTTCGCTGTTTCCGAGGGAGGCCAGCCGGGATTCGACGCCTTCTTCCGCGAAGCCGGGGGCGCTTGAAACCGCTGCCAGAACCAGGAACGCCGCTGCCGCCAGATGCCTGATCGCGCCCAACGCCCCCTCCTCTCCCGCCGATCGAACTCCCACTTGAGCCAGTGGTTCTTCAATAGGCGCGCCACTCCTTGCAACTCGCTGAAATACCGATGATTCCATCGAAAACAGGGGGATGGATGGCGATGCAGAAAATACGGTTTCGGCGAGAAAAACGGGGATTATTACAATATCAGGATCATGACCAGCGGAACAGCTTCAGGGCGAGCAGGAACGAAAGGAGACTCCACACCCCCAGGACCAGAAGTTGAGGTGAGACGGCCGCGACCGACGCCCCGTCGGTCATCACGCCGCGAAGCGCGTCGACGAGTGCGGTCAGCGGCAGCACGCGAAGGAGCGGTTGCACGAAATCCGGGAAGCGGGAGGTCGAGAAAAAGACGCCGGAGAGGACGAACGACGGCAGCGTCACCAGATTGATGAGCCCCATGACGACGTTGCTGGATTGCGCCCGCGAGGCGACCAGCGTGCCGATCCCCGCGAAGGCGAAGGCGCCCGCAAGCGAGACCGCCGCCAGGGCGGCATAGGAACCGGCCGTCGACACACCGAACAGCCCCCGCGCCAGGAGGAGGAGCGGCACCGTCTCGATCGGGACGAACGCAAGCCGCGCGAGGATGTGCGAGAGGAGGAAATCGCGGCGCCGCATCGGCGTCGTGAGCTGCAGCTTGAGCAGTTTCCGGATTCGCATCTCGACGATCACCCAGCCGATCCCCCAGACGCCGCCCCCCATCAGGTTCATGCCGAGAAGGCCCGGGACGAGGAAGTCGATGTAGCGCGATCCCTGTTCCGTCACCGGTTGGAACGCCACGGCCACGGGGTCGCGCCGGCCGGCCGCGCGCTGCAGCGCCCCGTCGGCCGCATGCCGCGCGAGGACGCTTTCGGGCCGGTCGGGATCGAACCGAAAAGTCACGGGATCGCCCGGGATGACCAGGATCGCCGCCTTCCCGGCGCGCAGCCGGCGGTCGGCCTCGCCGCGGGGAAGCCGGTCGACCTTGAGGCCCCCGTCCCGGGCCAGCGACGCGGCGACGGCTTCCGCCCCCGCATCCTGCACGACGACGACTGCGGACGGATCCGGCCGGGCGTTGCCGCGAAAAGCGACGCCGAGGGCGACCGCCAGCAAGGCGGGGAAGACGAACGTCCAGAATATCCCCTCCGGCTGGCGCAGGCTCTCGCGCCACCGGCAAAGGATCATCTGAATCAGGGCGTTATATCGGACCGGCGGCTCATTCATCGCGGAGCCGCCTCCCGGTGAGGGAAACGTAGACATCCTCGAGCGTGGCGCGGCGGATCGTCTCGACCACCGACTCGCGGCCCAGGGCGCCGATCAACGCGGACGGCGCACCGAGCGCGATCACCTTTCCCCGGTCGACGACGGCCACCCGGTCGCACAGCCGCTCGGCCTCCTCCATGTAATGCGTCGAGAGCAGGATGGTCCGCCCCCGGTCGCGGTTCGCAAGGACCAGTTCTCCGATCATCAGCCGCGCCTGCGGGTCGAGCCCCGTCGTCGGTTCGTCGAGCACCAGCAATTCGGGATCTCCCGCGAGTGCGCACGCCAGCGCCAGCCGTTGCCGTTGCCCACCCGAGAGCCGGACGGTCCACTCGGCCGATTTCTCGGAAAGGCCGACCTGCCCGATCAGCGCCTCGGGCGAGGGCCCCTTCGGGTAGAAACTGCGGAACTGCGTCACCACCTCCCGGACGGTCAGCCGTTCGGGAAAGCGGGCCTCCTGCAACGCCACGCCCATCCGCGAACGGATGTCGCGGCCGTCCCGGCCCCACGTCCGTCCGAAGACGCGCACCGCGCCCGCCGTCGGTTCAAGGAGCCCGACGATGACCTCGATCGTGGTGGTCTTTCCCGCCCCGTTGGGGCCGAGCAGCCCGAAACATTCACCCGCCTGCACGGAAAGGTCGAGGCCGTCCACCGCCGTCACCTGGCGGTAGCGCTTGACCAATCCTGAAACGTCGACCGCCGGTCCCGTCACTGGTCACGCCCTCCAGGCCCGTATTCTACTATGTCGCGGCCACGGGCGCCCCGGTTCCGCCGGAAACCAATAGAACGCGTTTTTGGGATGGTGTATCCTGTCTTTCGAATGACAGCCATGGCCCTCTCCATCCGTGACCTTTTCCTCTCATTCGGGGGCGTTTCCGCGCTCTCGGGCGTCTCGTTCGACGTGCGCCCGGGTGAGATCTTCGCGATCATCGGCCCCAACGGAGCCGGGAAATCGTCGATGCTCAACTGCATCAGCGGGCTCTACCGCCCGCAGCGGGGGACGATCGCTTTCGGTGAGACGCCGGTCACCGGACTTCCGCCCCACCGCCGCGCCCGTCTCGGCATCGCCCGGTCGTTCCAGAACATCGCCCTTTTCAAGGAGATGTCGGTCGTCGACAACATCCTCGTCGGGCGCCACCTGCACGCCCGCACACGCCTCCTGTCCGCCGGATTCTCCCTCCCCTCCGCCCGGATATCGGAAAAAGCGCAACGGGCGAAGGTCGACGAGGTCGTCGCCTTTCTCGGCCTCGGCGCCGTCCGGGACGAACCCGTGGGCACGCTGGCCTACGGCGTCCAGAAGCGGGTCGAGCTCGCCCGGGCGCTCGCCTCCGAGCCGAAGCTGCTGCTGCTCGACGAGCCGATGGCCGGGATGAATTCGGGCGAACGCGACGACATGGTGCGCGCCATCCTCGAGACCAACGCGGCGCACGGCGTGACCATCGTCATGATCGAGCACGACATGGGGATCGTCATGGATATCTCCGACACCGTGTGCGTCCTCGACTTCGGGCGCCGGATCGCGCTGGGGAGCCCTTCCGAGGTGCGGGACGACCCGCACGTCATCAAGGCCTATCTCGGCGAGGAAGACGATTGAGTATGGATTTCACCTTCCTCCTGCAGCTCCTGATCAACGGGCTGGTCGTCGGCAGCATCTACGCGCTGGTGGCCACCGGCTTCGTCATCATCCACAAGTCGACCGGCGCCCTCAACCTGGCGCAGGGCGAGTTCCTGATGGTCGGCGCCTACGTCTGCCTCTACGCGATGACGACCTTCCGCCTCCCGTTCGCCGCCGCATTCCCGCTCACGCTCGCCTTCACCGCGCTTCTCGGCGTCCTGATCGAACGGGTCGTCCTGCGACCGCTCCTCGGAAGCCCGGTCATCTCGGTCATCATGGTCACGCTCGGACTGGCCGGCCTGCTTCGCAGCGGCCTCCAGTTCTTCTTCGGCACCGACACCCGCGCCTTCCCCGAACTGTTCCCCTCCGCCCCCGTCATGCTGGGGGTGGTGCCGGTCTCCCAGGGCTACATCTGGTCCGTCGCGGGCGTGACCGTCCTGCTCACGGCGCTCGGCCTCTTTTTCCGCTACTCGCGCGCGGGCCTCGCCCTGCGGGCGACGGCGTCGAACCAGCAGACCGCCCTCTCGATGGGAATCAGCGTCAAGCGGATGTTCGCCCTCTCCTGGTGCATCGCGGCGGTCGTCTCGGCCATCGGCGGCGTGCTGCTCGGCGCCATCCGGGGCGGGATCGACATGTCGCTCGGGCACATGGGGCTCAAGGTGCTCCCGGTCGTGATCCTGGGCGGCCTCGACAGCGTTCCGGGCGCCATCGTCGGGGGCCTGTTCATCGGCGTGGTCGAAAACCTGACCGGCGGCTACCTCGACCCGCTGCTGGGGGGCGGCGTCAAGGAAGTCGTTCCCTACATCGTGCTGGTGCTCATCCTGATGGTCCGCCCGTCGGGACTGTTCGGCCGGAAGAAGGTCGACCGCGTATGAGACGGGTCGCATCCGGCGTCACGCTCGCGGCGCTCGTCCTGCTGCCGTTCTTCGGGTCAAACTACGCGCTCGACGTCGCGAACCGGTGCGGCATCGCCGTGATCGGCGTGCTGGGCCTCAACATCCTGACCGGCTTCACGGGGCTCATCTCGCTCGGGAATGCCGCCTTCATGGCGATCGGCGGATTCTCGGCCGCCTTCCTCATCACGAAGGCGGGCGTCAACGGCTTCGCGGCCATCCCGGCCGCGGGCGCGATCGCGGCGCTGCTCGGGATGATCGTCGGCGTCCCGTCGCTGCGGCTCAAGGGACTCTACCTCGCGATGGCGACGCTGGCCGCCCACTTCATCGTCGAGTTCACCGTGGTCAAGTGGGAATCGGTGACCGGGGGCGTATCCGGGATGTCCGTCCCGGCGCCAGCCCTGTTCGGCGTCGTGCTCGACAACGACCGGAAACTGTTCGGGCTGGTCCTCCTGCTGGCGCTGGCCGCGCTCCTCTTCGCCCGAAACCTCTTCCGGGCGAGGCCCGGACGCGCCCTCATCGCGGTGCGCGACCACGAGACCGCCGCGGCCGTCATGGGAATCGACGTTTTCCGCGCCAAGATTTCCGCCTTCGGCCTCAGCGCCTTTTTCGTCGGCGTTGCCGGGGCGCTCGCCGCGATCCAGTCGCGGATCATCTCGCCCGAGAGTTATCCGCTCTCGCTCGCGATCGACGCGCTCTCCATGGTCATCATCGGCGGGATGGGGAGCGTCGCCGGGTCGGTGCTCGGCGCGGTCGGCCTCACCCTGCTTCCCGAAGGGCTCCGGGCCGCGACCAACGCCCTCTCGGGACAATGGCCCGACCTGATCAGCAAGCTGTCGATCCTGAAAGAACTGGTCTTCAGCATCCTGATCATCGTGTTCCTGATCTTCGAACCGCACGGCCTCGCGGCGCTCTGGCGGCGGGCCGTCCGGAAAAGGCACGCAACAACGCAACAGCAACCGGAAGGAGGGGGAAAATGAAACTGAAGCGATTGGCAATCACGGCATGCCTGGCGGGGGCGCTGGCGGTTCCCGCGTGGGGAGCGGAACCCGTCAAGGTCGGCGGACTTTTCGACCTGACCGGCGTCACGGCCGAGATCGGGAAACCGTTTCTCGAAGGGGTGAAGGATGGCGTCGCCTGGTTCAACCAGAACGGCGGCGTCGACGGCAAGGGGAAGCAGATCGAGCTGATCGCGGTCGACTACGGCTACAAGATCCCGCAGGCGCAGGCGGCGTACAAGAAGTTCGTCGAGCAGGACAAGGTCATCATGGTCGAGGGCTGGGGGAGCGGCGACACCGAGGCGCTGAAGGAGCAGGTGACGAAGGACAAGGTCCCCTACTTCTCCGCCGGCTTCACGGCGCACATGAACGACCCGGCCAAGGCGCCGTACAACTTCTTCCTGGGCGCGAGCTACTCCGACCAGGTACGCGCGTTCCTGACGTTCGTCAAGAAGGACTGGAAAGACAAGTCGCGCAAGCCCAAGATCGCCTTCGTCTACCCGAACCACGGCTTCGGCAAGTCGCCGATCGAGGCGGGCAAGGCGTTCTGCAAGGAGATGGGTTTCGACGTGGTCGAGGACGAGATCATCCCGGCCAGTTTCCAGGACGTGACGAGCCAGATGCTCAACCTGCAGAAAAAAGCGCCTGACTACGCCTTCATCCAGACCACCGTCCAGTGGGCGGCGGGCGTCCTCAAGGACGCGAAGAAACTGGGCCTCAAGACGAAGTTCTGCGTGAACAACTACGGCATGAACGAGCAGTTGCCCGAGCTGGCCAAGGACGCGGCCGAAGGCGTCTACGGCATCGTGACCAACCCGCCGTTCGGCACCGACGTCAAGGGGATGAAGAAACTGGTCGACTGGCACAAGAAGAACCATCCCGGCGACACCCACAACGTCACCTACGTTCGCGGCTGGAGTTACGCGCTCACCTGGGCCGAGGCCATCAAGATCGCCGACAAGAATAAGGAACTCACCGGAGAGGGCGTGAAGAAGGCGCTCGAGTCGATGAAGAACTTCGACCTGGCCGGACTCGTCCAGCCGACCACGTATGCCGCCGACGACCACCGGTCGAGCACGAAAAGCGTCCTCTACGTGATCAAGGGCGGCAAGCTGACCAAGGTCGAGGAGATCGAAGTCCCCCGCAAGAAGGAATACCTGGGGCTTTAGCGATAATGCTGAAACTGGACGGCATCGAGGTCGTCTACGGCGGGGCGGTGCTCGTCCTTCGGGGGCTTTCGATCGAAGTCCCCGAGGGACGCATCGTCGCCCTGCTCGGCGCCAACGGGGCGGGAAAGAGCACGACGCTCAAGTCGGTCTCGGGCCTGCTCGCATCCGAGGGCGGGAAGGTCACCCGCGGCTCGATCCGCTTCGACGGGAAGGAGATCGCCGGCTGCGCGCCCGAGGAACTGGTCTCGCGCGGCATCTTCCACGTCATGGAGGGGCGGCGCGTCTTCGAGGATCTCTCCGTCGAGGAGAACCTCGCCTGCGGCGGCTACCGGCGCACCGACCGGTCGGGGATGCGCGCCGACCTCGAGATGGTCTACGACTTCTTCCCCCGGTTGCGGGAACGGCGCAGGCAACAGGCCGGCTACCTCTCGGGCGGGGAGCAGCAGATGCTGGCGATCGGCCGGGGGCTCATGGCGGCGCCGCGGCTCATGCTGCTCGACGAGCCGTCGCTCGGCATCGCGCCGCTCCTGGTGCAGGAGATCTTCCGCCTGATCGAGCGGATCAACCGGGAACGGGGCACGACCATCCTGCTGGTCGAGCAGAATGCGAACATCGCCCTCGGCATCGCACACCACGCCTTCCTGATGGAAGGCGGCCGCGCGGTGCTCGACGGCCCGGCCGAATCGCTCCGGAGCAGCGACGAGGTGCGCCAGTTCTACCTGGGCTTCTCGGACCACGGCGGCAAGAAAAATTATCGCGAGATGAAGGCCGAAATCCGCCGCACGCACGGCGGGGAGGTGAACGATGGCATTGCCTGACCTGCTCGTGCTCGCGGACCGGACGCCCGCAGCCGCGGCCCGGATCGACCTCTCGATCGGCTACGCCCGGAAGCACGGGGCGCTGGTCAAGGGCGTCGCGTTCCCGACGGGCGGGAGCGCCGGCGACGAGATGGAAACCGCCCGGCTCTTCGCGGAACGGGTGCGGCCATCGGGCGTGGCCTCATCCTGGGTCGATATCGACAGTTCCCGCGGGCGCGGCTTCGCCTCGGTGCTTCAGGCGGCGCACTACAGCCGGCTGGTCGTGGTCGGGCAGGCGCCCGAGCGGGGCGGAAACGCGGAACTGTCCGACCTGCCCGAGCGGCTGGTGCTGCAGACCGGGCGTCCGGTGCTCACGGTGCCCTACGCGGGACGGTTCGAGAAGTTCGGCGAACGGGTGATGATCGCCTGGAACGACGGCCGCGAGTCCACGCGGGCGATCCACGACGCGTTCCCGATATTGCGGACGGCGCAAAAGGTGCACCTCGTCAAGGTGATCACCGAGGCCGACGCATTGCGCGGGGCCGAGAAACGGCTTTCGGAAATAGTCGAATACCTGGGGCGGGCGGGCGTCCGGTGCAAGGGCGAACTGATCCTCTCGATCGATTTCCCTTCGGGCGACCGGATCCTCAACCGGGCGGCCGAGGAAGGGATCGACCTGCTCGTGATGGGCGCCTACGGACGCGCCGGCAACGGCAAGCCGGTGCTGGGCGGGGTCGCGAAGCACATCCTCCGGCACATGACGCTGCCGGTGATGATGTCGCATTAGCCCGCGCGCTGCGGGCTCCCGGCCTACTCCGGCCTGACGGGCTTGCGGGCCTGCTTCGTCACGCTTCTCTGCTGCTTCCCTTCCAACCTGCGTTCCTTCGACCCCTTCGTCGGCCGCGTCTTCTTTCTCGGAGGCGCCGGCGGCGCGGCGGCCGCCTCGACCAGCGCGACCAGCCGGTCGCGGGCATCCTGCCGGTTCCGCTCCTGCGTCCGGAAGCGCGCCGCCTCGATCAGCAGCACCCCCTCCTTCGTCATCCGCTTCCCCGCCATCCGGACCAGCCGTGCGCGCACCGCATCCGGAAGGTGGCGGGCGTTTGCCACGTCGAAGCGAAGCTGCACCGCCGTCGACACCTTGTTGACGTTCTGGCCGCCGGGCCCCGACGCGCGGACAAACGCCTCGGAAAGTTCGCTCTCGTCGATGGCTACCTGGTCGTTGATCCGGATCATCCGGTCATTCTACTACCCCTCCAACCACTCATCCTGGATGATATCGCCTTGCAGGCCGACGACCACCGCGCGCACCGGCACTTTCCGGCCGCTTTCCTTCAGGGCGCGGGCGGCCATCCCGAGCAGGCCGCGGCAACACGGCACTTGCATGATCAGCACCGTCAGCGTATTGATCCGCGCATCCTCGAAGAGCGACTTCAGCTTGCCTTCGTAGACATCCTGGTTCGCGTCCAGCTTCGGGCACGCGATCGCGAGCGACTTGCCCGCAAGCCACTCCGAGTGGAAATCGCCCAGTGCGAACGCCGTGCAGTCAGCGGCCAGCAGCACGTCGGCGCCCTGGAAATACGGGGCGACCGGCGACACCAGGTGGAGCTGCACCGGCCACTGCCGGAGCTGCGACGGCGATGAGGTCTTCGCGCCGCCCGTTTCAGTCTGCTCCGCTTTCTCGAACGTCATCGTCTTCGAACCCGGGCAACCGCAACCGCTCATCACGCCACCTCCGCGTCATTCGACGCAAATTTATCTTCGAGCGACCGGACGAACGCCTCGTACCGGCCGGCCTCTTCGCTGAATGCCGAATCGATTTTCCGGAAGGCCGAGAACAGCTCGCCCACCTGCCGGGTCGAAAGTTTACGATCCATCCACGGGTAGAGGATTTCATCTTCTTTCCGGATGTGCTGCTTCAGGATTTCCGTATAGGCGATCAGGTTATCCGTGACACCGGCCGGGTCGCGCCGCTCGAGCGCATCGACCGCCGCCTTGACGCACGCCCGCCCGTTGGCGTGGTCCTCGTACATCACCTGGAGGATGTCGGATTCCCGATCGAAGCGGGCGAAGAGCAGATCCTCTTCCTTGGCGTGATGGAAGCGGTCGGCGTAGTTGCGTATGAAGGCCACGATCGCCACCACAAGTTGCCTGTCGTCCTCCGCGTGCACGTCCAGCGAGGCGGTGACCGCGGGTACGAGCGCGATGAGGCGGAGGATGAGCCTGTGCTCGTCCACCAGCGTCTTCATCGGCGGCGAAAAGCCCTTCTTCGGGGACGAAGCGGCGGGGCGGGCCGAAAGCACGACCGCTTCCCCGGGCGCGACGATGGCGCCGATCGCGGTCATCAGCGCCAGCTCGACTTCGGGCGCCAGCCCGTGGATGTCGACGATATCCCCAAGCGGGCACGTGCCGAGACTGCACGGCACGCAGCCGATCCCGTGCGCTTCGAGCAGGGAACCAACCTGCGGGAAGCGGGATATGATCTCGCGAATCGGGGTACGGAGATATTCGTTCATCTTTTCCTCCTTGATGGTCATGCAACTCATTTTGCCGGATCTTCGCGGGCGCTTCCTTGACCCGAGTCAATCGGGGTAAAAATATTGCGGTTCGTCGTAAGATGAATGATCGGCGGATGACCTGCGATCGCCGGGCGGCAAAGGAGAATTCGTCATGAAGAGAAACGTTGTTCCAGCCCCGCCGAGCTGTTCGAAGTGCGGCGTGGTGTGGCTGAAGTCGGGCGCATCCAACTGCTGGAGCGGCAATCCCGATAATGCCCCGCCGATGCCCGGGAACTGCCCCTCCAAAAAAAACGGCGACATCATCGCCTCGTCGTTCGAGCAATACAAGGGAACGCGCGACGACGCGCGGATCGCGCAGGTGGCGGCGCGGGTCGAAGGGCTGTGCTATCAGCCGGTCCCGGGCAGCGACGCGGTGAACGCACGCTGGACGCGGGTCGAGGACACGATCGCCTTCGCAAAGCTGATGGGATACAAGAAGATCGGCATCGCGACCTGCATCGGCCTGCTCGACGAGAGCGAGCGTCTTTGCGCGATATTGACGGCGCAGGGGTTCGAGCCGATGAGCGTCTGCTGCAAGGCGGGCAGCATCGACAAGCTGGAGCTGGGCTTGAAGGAAACAGACAAGGTGCGCCCCGGCACGTTCGAGCCGGCCTGCAATCCGATCGCCCAGGCGAAGATCCTCAACCGCATGAAATCGGACATGAACATCATCGTGGGCCTTTGTATCGGACACGACATGCTGTTCGCGAAATATTCGAAGGCGCCGGTCACGACGCTGGTCGTCAAGGATCGCGTGACGAACCACAACCCCGCGGCCGTGCTGTACGGCCAGAACTTCTACTACAAGCGGCTGCAGAAGCAGCCGGTGATCGTGCCGGAATAGATGCGGGCCAAAGGAGGATCGGCATGCCGTACATCAACATCAAGATCACGCGCGACGGGGCGACGGCCGAGCAGAAGGCGGCGCTGATCAAGGGAACGACGCAACTGCTGGTCGAAGTGCTCGGTAAAAACCCCGCCACCACCATCGTGGTCATCGACGAGGTCGAGACCGACAACTGGGGGATCGGCGGTGAGAGCGTCACCAAGCGGAGGCGACGCGGCCAATAACGGCGTGCGTGCCAAACCGTCCTTTTCCCCTCCAAGGTAGCACTATTCTCACCGGCGCCACCGCGGGCCGTTCCGCCGTTTCACTGAGAGAGCGCCGGCGCCAGCAGGCCGGCTACCTCTCCGGCGGGGAGCAGCAGATGCTGGCGATCGGGCGGGGGCTCATGGCGGCGCCCCGCCTGATGCTGCTCGACGAGCCTTCGCTCGGCATCGCGCCGCTCTTGGTGCAGGAGATCTTCCGGCTGATCGAGCGGATCAACCGGGAGCGGGGAACCACCATCCTGCTCGTCGAGCAGAACGCGACCATCGCCCTCAAGGTCGCCCACCACGCCTTCCTGATGGAGGGGGGGCGCGTCGTGCTCGACGGCCCCGCGGATTCGCTCCGGAGCAACCCCGAGGTTCGCCAGTTCTACCTCGGCTTCTCCGACCACGGCGGGAAGAAGGATTATCGCGAGATGAAGAACCGGATCGGCCGCGAGCGCGGCGCTTCGGCCGAGGTGCCCGATGGCGTTGCCTGACCTGCTCGTGCTTGCCGACCGCACGCCCGCCTCCGCGGCCCGGATCGACCTTTCGATCGGCTACGCCCGGAAGCACGGAGCGCTGGTGAAGGGCGCGGCCTTCCCGGTGGGGCCGGGCGCGGGCGACGAGATGGAGACCGCGCGCCTGTTCGCCGAGCGACTTGCCGGGTCGGGCGTCGCGTCGAGCTGATCATGGGATCCATTTTACCTTGATATATCGGCAGGAGAAACCGATATTTCAATGCAAATGATCGCCAACCGCCGGTCTGGGTCGGCGCGCGCCCGGGCAAGCCCCGATTCCCCGTCGGTGGCGACGACGGGGCTGAATCCCTCCTTGCGGAGGTAGTGGGCGAGCAACTCCCGCATCTCCTGATCGTCTTCGATGATGAGAACGGTTCTGGGCAATGGCCTCTCCTGGCCCGATTATAGGACGTACGGAAGAAAGCGTAGCGGATTCGTGTTAAGGACGGATGAAGGGACGGCAGTCGAAGGCTGCGGGGGAAATGCGGCCGGTCCCAGCTTGACATTGCCTTGCTCACCCAATATACTACGACACATGAGGTCGCAGTTATGACATCGCTTTACGGCGCCGCCGCGGAATACGCGCTCCACTCCCTGCTCACGCTCGCCGCCCGGAAGGCGCCGGCCAGCGTCAAGGATCTCGCGGGCTACCAGCAGATTCCCGAGCGCTTCCTCGCGAAGGTGTTCACGCGGCTCACGAAAGCCGGGTTGGTCGCGGCCTCCGAGGGGATCGCCGGCGGCTTCGTCCTCGCCCGTCCACCGGAGGCGATCCGCGTGGTCGACATCCTCGACGCGGTCGACCCCGACCGCACCCTGTTCGCGTGCGGCGAGATCCGCCGGCAGTGCGCCCTGTACCCGAAGACGCCACCCCGGTGGGCCGTCACGGGTCCGTGCCGGATCCACGCGTTCCTGCAGGAGGCCGAGGAGCGGATGCGGGCGTTCCTCGCAACGAAGTCGCTGGCCGATCTGGTCGGCGAGCTGGGCGCCAAGGCGCCGAAGGCGTTTCTCGAAGAATCCGGGGCGTGGTTCGACCGGCGCAAGCGCGAGCGGGTCGGACGGCGCGGAAAAGACAAGGATGGCCGGTCGAGCGGCCCCAAGGAGGCATGAATGGAAATTCCCGAAAAGATGCGCGAAGTGCTGAAGCAGGACGGCGTCGTGGCCATCGCCACTCTGGGGGCGGACGGCCCGCACCTGGTGAACACGTGGAACAGCTACATCCGCGTGACGGACGACGGCCGCCTGCTGATCCCGGCCGGCTACTACAACCGGACCGAAGCCAACGTCGCCTTCAACGACACGGTGCTGCTGACGCTCGGCAGCAGCAAGGTGCGCGGCTTCAACGGCGCCGGCACCGGCTTCCTGGTCAAGGGCAAGGCCGCCTTCCTGGCGGAAGGCCCCGACTTCGAGGCGACGAAGACCCGCTTCTCGTGGGCCCGGGCGGTGCTCTCCGTCACCGTCTCCGAGGCGACGCAGACGCTGTAGGCGGGGGCGACATTCCCCCTATCGCTCCGGCGGCCTCGGTCGGAGGAGTTTCGCGGTCACCTCCTCGGCGCAGTCCGGGCACATGCCGTGGGAGAACAGCGCGTCGGTCGCAAGGGTGAAGAGGGCGAGAAGCCCCAGGACGATGAACGCCTCCTCGCGCCAGGGCGCCATGTAATCGCCGGGAGCGCACGTCGCGAACACGTAGAACGGGTAGTTCGCGGCCTTGCGGAACGTGACCATTCGCTCCTTGTGGTCGCGCGCGAACACGGTCCTGTACGTGGCCGTCACCGGATTCGCCCGGATCATGTCCTTAGGTCTTCTGCGAAACCACGTCGGAACCGATCCGGCTTCCCGGCTCCGGCCCCTTCGGCCGCAAGGCCACCAGCTTGAACGTGAGGTCGCGCACGCCGACCGCCCCCAGGGGGCCGACGTCGAGTTTCGAAATCAGGCCGTCGACGGAATCGACATCGACGGAGCCGAGGACCGCTCCGCCGAACGAACCGTCCGGCCGGCTGACCCGCTCCGCGATGATGATGCCCCAACGACCGGAGATCCGCCCCTGGAGCAGTTCCGAGACGACGAACCTCGCCTTCGGGTCGCTGCGAAGCCGCCGGAAATACTCCCGGTCGGCGACGTTCACCTGCGTTCCGGCCGGGCTGCCGCTCCCCCACCGCACGTTCCCGTCCGCGTCGGCAACGCGCAGCGCATGGATTTCCGGAAGAAGGGACAGCTGGCGGCTGATGTACGCGTCCAGCTCCCCCGGCCGGATCCCGCCGCCTGCGAGTTGCCGCTCGGCCTCCCGGCCCGTCGCCGCCATGCCGACCTCGATCTTGTCGAGGAGGTTGCAGAGGTTGGAGTCGAGCGACTTGGCCAGGTTCTGCGTCGAGACCTGCACCAGGCGGTCGTGCTGCCGTCGGCTGTTGTCGAGGGTGTACCCTGCGATCAGGTAGGCTACGCGATTATAGTCCAGCTGCTTCCTGGTGGCGGCGGAACGTCGATGCGCTCATACTGGGCAAATGTCCGCCCAGCCGTCCTCCCCCGTCCGCTCCCGCCTCGCACGGTTCACGCGCCTCGTCGCCTTGAACGTCGCGATCCTCGTCGGGCTCCTACTCCTCGTCGAAGGGGCGTCGTCGTTCACCTTCTTCGCGAAGGCGATCGTCGAGTCGATGTCCGCCTCGCCGTCGGCCGACCGGAACGCGGGGCGCTTGCACACCGCCTACGATCCAGAACTCGGATGGGCGAACCGCCTGAACGCCCGCGTCCCCGGGGCGTACGGACCGGGGAAGGATCTCCGGACGAACGCGCAGGGGTTCCGCGGCGCCCGGGACGTCGCTGCGAAGGTGCCGGCGGGGAAGGTCCGCATCGCCTGCTCGGGCGACTCGTACACGTTCGGCGTCGGCGTCGAGGACGCCGATACGTGGGTCGCGCAGCTGTCGACGCTCGCACCGCGGCTCGAGACGGTCAACCTGGGGGTGGGCGGGTACGGCGTCGACCAGGCGTACCTCAGGTACCTGCGCGACGGTCGGCCGCTCGCCCCCGACATGCACATCTTCGCCTTCATCAGCGACGACTTCCGGCGGATGCTCCAGCCACAGTTCTTCGGGAGGAGCAAACCGCTCCTCTCGGTCGCGGACGGGAGGCTCGTCGTCGGGAACGTCCCGGTGCCGCGCGATGATCCGGCGTCGTTGTCCTCCCGGGAGCGGCTCACGAATTCGGTGCTCATCCGTCTCCGGACGATCGAGCTCCTCCGCGACGCCATGGCGGGCCGCCCGCACTTCCCCGTCGAACCGGTCGCACCCGTCGCGACGGAGGTGTTCAAGTCGCTTGCGGAGACGAGCCGCGCGCAGCGGTCGGTGCTCGTCCTCGTCTACCTTCCGGTGCGGAAGGATTGCATCGGCCGCCCGAACGACAACCTGCGGGAGTGGCTTGCCGCGACCGCCCGCCGTCTCGGCGTCCCGTTCGTCGACCTGACCGACGACTTCCGGAAGCTCCCGTCCGGGAAACTCGACGCGCTGTACCTCCCCGAGTCGCCGATTCACGGGTACTTCGGCGCCATGCACTACACCGAAGCCGGGAACCGATTCGCCGCGGAGAAGCTAATCCCGAGGCTCGAGGCGGTCTGGCGCAAGGCGCGCCCCGATCGCCCCGACGCGTTTCAGCCATCGGCACCGATTTCGCCTTGAGGTTCAACTCGCTGTCCTATGCCCTGTTCCTGCCGGTCGTGTACCTGGTCTTCCACTTCACGGCCGACCGGTATCGCCGGCTCGTCCTCCTCGTGGCCAGCTACGGCTTCTACGCCGCCCTCCAGGCTCCCTACCTCCCGGCCGCGCTCTTCGCCACGACCTGCGTCGCCTACGGCTGCGGCCTCCGCATCGCGGCGATCCGGGAGAAAGCCGCACGGCGGCGGTGGCTGTTCCTCGGCGTCTCGGCGTGCGTTTCGCTGCTGGCCGGGATGAAATACGTCCCCTCGACCCTCCTCCTCGCCGGCGTCTCCTATTTCACCTTCCAGGCCGTCTCCTACCTGGTCGACGTCTCCCGGGGCGACGTGGAAGCGGAACGCCGCTTCGGGCATTTCGCCCTCTACATGGCGTTCTTTCCCAAGCTGCTGCAGGGTCCCATCGAGCGGGCCGAGACGCTGCTGCCCCAGCTCGGGAAACGGTATTCGTTCGACTACGACGCGGTGCGCGGCGGGATGCTCCTGTTCACCTGGGGGCTGTTCCAGAAGGTCGTGGTGGCCGACCGGCTGGCGCTCTACGCCGATGCGGTCTACAACGACGTGCACGGCTTTTCCGGTCTCCCCCTGCTGATCGGCACCTACGCCTATGCGCTCCAGATCTATTTCGACTTTTCCGGCTACACGGACATGGCGCTCGGGACGGGGCGGATCTTCGGCATCGAACTGACCGGGAACTTCAATCGTCCCTACGGGGCCGTTTCGGTGGCGGATTTCTGGCGCCGGTGGCACATCTCCTTTTCCCGGTGGATCCGGGACTACCTCTTCATGCCCCTTCAGGTGAAGCTGCGCGGGTGGGGACGGACGGGCACGACGGTGGCGCTGGCCGTCACCTTCCTCCTTTCCGGAATGTGGCACGGGGCGCGCTGGGGATTCGTCGCCTGGGGGCTGATGCACGGGCTCTTCCTGGCCGCCGCCCTCTACTATCGTCCGTGGCAGAAGCGGCTTCACGGAAGCCTGGGGCTCGATCGAAGCCGGTACCTCGCCGGATGGCAGAAGTTCTTCACCTTCCACACGGTGTGCCTTGCCTGGATCTTCTTCCGGGCGGACGGCATGCCCGACGCCGTCCACGTGGTGACGCGGCTGTTCGATTTCCGCGCGAACGTCCTTTCGATCCGGGAGGCGGGGCTCGAGGCCTTCCTCTCCGGCAACGTCCTTCTCGGCCAGGGGGCGGGCGCGGGCGTGACGATGGCCGTCCTCCTGACCTTCCTGCTCCTCGTCCGCAGGGAACGGGTGATGGCGGTTCAGAACGAACGGTGGCCGGTCCGGTGGCTGACCTATTACGCCCTGCTGGCGGCGATCTTCGCGCTGCGGCTGGGCGACACCCAGTTCCTCTACTACCGGTTCTAGGCGGCCAGGTCCCCGATGCGTCGATCGCTCTCGTCGCTGGCCCTCAAGGCCGCACTGCTCCTGCTGCCGTTGCTGCTGTTGACCTCGGTCGCCGCCTGGCTCGACCCGCTCCGCTTCTTCCGCGACTACGACGACTACTACAAGGACAACTTCGTCGCCGGCAACCGGGAACTGGTGTGCCTCCGGCTGTACCAGCGGAACGTCCCGACGGTCCGGTACGACTCCTTCATCTTCGGCAGCTCCCGGAGCCTCGCCTTCCGGGTCGAAAACTGGGCGAAATACCTGCCGGAGGGGTCGCGCGGCTTTCATTTCGACGCCTCGGGCGAGGGGGTCTACGGGATCTACAACAAGATGCGCTACATCGAGGAAACGGGAGGAACCCTCCGGAACGCGCTCATCGTGCTCGACCGCGACAAGATGTCGACCACCCGGGACCGGAAAGGCCACCTGTACGTCTCCCCCCCCGAGCTGTCGAAAGGGTCCAGGATCTCGTATTGCCGGGAGTTCGTGAAACCGCTGTTCGACTTCCGCTTCGTCGCGGGCTACCTGGACTACTCGCTCTTCCGAAAATATCGGGGCTACATGGCGTCCTTTTTCCTCAAGGCCTCCTGCGAGCACGTCTCGAACAACCGGACGGGCGACCTGTATTACGGGTACGACCGGATGATCGAGGACAACGCGGCGGACTACTACGAGACGCTGGTGAAGTCGGGGGTGTTTTTCGACCGGGACGCCGCGCGCAGGGGCGCCCCGCGACCCCTTCCGCCCGGAGATGCCGAAATCGGCTACCTGAGGCGGATCCGGGAAATCCTGGCGAGGCACGGGACCTCATACCGGGTCGTGGTGTCCCCCTGCTACGACCAGATCCCGCTCGACGAAGGTCGGAGAACGCTGCTCGCGGAACTGTTCGGGGAGAACTTCCACGATTTCTCGGGCGTCAACCGGTTCACGAATTCGATCTACAACTACTACGAAGACTCCCACTACCGTCCCCACGTGGCGAACGAGATCATGGAATCGATCTACGCGCGCCCCCTCTCGAAGCGGGAGGCTCCCGGGAAATAACGCGCGAGGAAGGCGCGCGTCATCGCCTGGACGACCCGCGAGGAGAGGTCCGGCGCGTCCGGCAGGTCGTCGTTCAGGCAGAAGAACTTCGGGCGGCGCCGGGCGAGCCGGTGGAATCGTCGCGCCATCCCGACCACGGAAGGGACCAGCGGGACGTAGCGGTAGACGTCCGGATCCGGCGGGCCGGTGACCGGACGCTGCAGGGGTGCGAGTTCCGGCGACTCGAGGAGCCGGTAGTAGTAAAGGACGTGCAGGGCGGCGTCGGAGGGGTCGCGGAAGCGGTGGCCGACGGTCCGGGCGAACGGTTCGGGGAAGGCGCGAACGAGTTCGTCGATCCTCTCCCGGTCGTACGGCCGGGGGGCATGCGCGACCGCCCGTCGGCGCGGGGCGGGCGAGTCGCCGTCGAGCAGCCGCAGGGAACCGGCGAACGCCCGGTCCGTCACGGTCCCGTTCCCCGTGTCGACGGGGAAATCCCAGTCGTCGAACCGGATGCGGTGCCCTCCCTCGGGCGTGAAGAAATCCGACGGGCTGACGGGCGCCCCGAGGAAGAAATCGTCGTTGAAGTAGACGAAGCGCCGGGAAAGGCCCGGAACCCTGTGGAGGCACGCTTCGATCGCGAGGGAGTTGCAGCAGGGAAGCCGCCCCCGCCCGCCCGCCGGGAAGATCTCCTCGTGCGAGACGAGGGAAAGGCCGGGCGCCTTGCGGTCGAGCCATCCCGGGAGATGCCCGTCCGTGACGACGTGGACGGTCCGGACCCAGGGGGCGAAGCGCTCGAGCGACCGCAGGGAGTACCGGAGCTCGCCGTTGTCCCGGAAACGGCGGCCGGAAAGCCCCGCCGCCGAACCGTCGGTCCAGAGATACACCGCGTCGAGTGGATGGGGATGCTGCGTCACCCGGCCGGTCCGGCGCCGGCGGCCAGGCGGTAGGCTCGAGCGTCCGCTCCTCGTGGACGCCCGCACCGAATGTTCGACATCCTCATTCGCATCCCCCCATGCCCGGGGTCTCCGGACCGGATGAAGCGCTGGCCATCCGTAGGGCATCAGCCCCCCCCGGAGTGTTCCCCCTCACGCGGTCTTTCTCCGGGCCGGCAAGTCCGTCCTGCATGCCCGCTTCAAATCTTCTTCACCTTGTCGCCAGAACGCAAGCCGCTCTTCCGGAGAAAGGGATTCCAGCTGTCGCTCGATCTGCTCCGCGGCAACGCGCTTCATCTCGACGCAATCGAACTTTTTATTCTTCATGTTGCACGACCTCCAACGGAGAGTAGATCGCGATCGGTCTGTACCCTTGCAGGGCGTTTACCGCATTGAACAGCGGTATCTTCTGGTAATTGACGATGTGCTTGAAATTCCAGCTCACGATCATTTCGCAGCCCCCAACCGTTGCCAAGGCCACGTGCAAGGCATCGTCGTGGGAATTCTTCTTCGGATATGGATGCAAGATGAGCCAAAGGCAGCAAATCCCTGAAATGACGCTTGACGGATTCCAGGGCAAACTCCAATTCCCGGCGAACAACCTCGGAGACAAACAGGATGAACTCGCCCTCTCGAACGGCTGCGAAAAACGCATTGCTCGGATCGGCGAATTCGTCGTCTTCGACACCTCCGTCGACCGAAGTATCTGCATAAACGAATAGTGGGGATCGTTGTTTCATTTCCGCAGTATACCGCTCTCGGTTAGCCCCTGAAACGACAAACGGGAAACCGATTTCTCGGTTTCCCGTTTGGGAAAGATTGGTGGGCCATGTAGGAATCGAACCTACAACCTCCGGATTAAGAGCCCCTCGTCCCCTCCGCCGGGCGACCTAACCGCGACGAGCGGATCGCCAAGAAACGCAACGAGAAAAGGACTCCGGCAGCACGAAGTGGGGCCGGGCGGATGCCGCTGCGTATTCCGACGAATTTGATCCGCGATTCCATTTCAAACTGAACAGCTGTTCCAATTTTAGCTGATCGCTGATTCCAAACCAAACTGATCACCGATTCCAATCCAAGTCGACTCACAGTCAAAAAGAGGGCTTCGAAAGGGACGATTTGAGTGGGCCTTGAAGCGGCGTCGATTTGCAGTACGGGGAGGACGACACGACTGCTTATCATGGCCTGCTTATTTAGAATATTCCGTCTTTGTCCCCTTCTTTCCGTTTCCGCATAGACTCCCCCTTCATCGTAATCTTGTGGGCGTTGTGGACCAACCGGTCCAGAATGGCGTCGGCCAATGTGCCATCGCCAATAAACTCGTGCCAAAGGTCAACAGGGAGTTGGCTTGTTACCAGCGTCGAGCGCGTGCCGTGACGATCGTCCATGATCTCCAGCAGGTCGCGCCGCTGCTCGCTGCCCAGCGGTTCCAGTCCCCAGTCGTCCAAGATGAGCAAGTCTGTCTTCGCGATGCCGGCCAGAAAACGAAGATGCCGGCCTTCCCCGCGGGACTGGTCAATCTCTTCGAATAACCGGCGAACTCTGCGATAGACGACCGTA
>JANXQJ010000119.1 GCA_025356865.1 Deltaproteobacteria bacterium
CGCCGACCGGTTCGGCCTGTCGCAACTGCACCAGCTTCGCGGCCGGGTCGGCCGGGGAGAGCGGCCGTCGTCCTGCTTCCTGATGGAATCGCCCAAGGGAGCGGGTGCCGACACGCGCGCAAGACTCTCGGTGATGGAACGGACGAACGACGGGTTCAAGATCGCCGAAGAAGACCTGAAGATCCGGGGTCCCGGCGATTTCGCGGGCGTTCGCCAGTCGGGCATTCCCGACCTGGTTTTCTCCGACATCGTTCGCGACGCCCGGATGCTCTTCAAGTCGCGCGAGATTGCCGAATCGCTGCTGGCCCGCGATCCGGGTCTCAAGGAATTTGACCATGCGCGCCTCAAGGCGTGGCTCCTGGAAAAAGAGGCTGCGCAGACTACGGGTCGTCAAATTGACTGATCCCTCGATTAACAATAGAATATCCCGCTTATTCCAGCGATTGACCGAGAAGGAACCCTCATGGCAGACAACGTTCCGGGAAGCGGCGCACGGTTGCGCGAAATAGGGATCGGGATCATCGGGTGCGGGACGGTCGGCACGGGGACTGCCAAGCTGCTGCTCGACAATGCCGAACTGATCCGGAAGCGGATCGGCGTTCCGGTCCGAATCGTGCGCATCGCCGACATCGACCTCGATCGGGACCGGGGGCTGAACCTCCCGGCCGATATCTTCACGAACGACGCGATCTCGGTCGTCCGCGATCCCGCTATCCAGATCGTCATCGAGCTGATCGGCGGCACCGGCATCGCGAAAGACGTCATCCTCGAGGCCGTCCGCAACGGCAAATCGGTGGTCACGGCCAACAAGGCGCTCCTGGCCCAGCACGGTCCCGAAGTGTGCGCGGCGGCTTCCGAGGCCAACGTCGATCTCGGTTTCGAGGCCAGCGTCGGCGGCGGAATACCGATCATCCGCGCCATGCGCGAGGGGCTTGCCGCCAACCATATCCAGGGGCTTTTCGGGATCATCAACGGAACGTGCAACTACATCCTCACCCGGATGAGCGACGAGGGGAAGGATTTCGCCGACGTCCTGGCCGACGCCCAGAAGATCGGGTTGGCCGAAGCCGATCCGTCCTTCGACGTCGACGGGATCGATTCGGCGCACAAGCTGGCGATCCTCGTCTGGCTCGCCACCGGGTGCACGGTGCCTTTGAAGGAAATCTACGTCGAGGGAATCCGCGAGATCGCCGCAGTCGACATCGCCTTCGCCAAGGAGTTCGGCTACACGATCAAGCTGCTCGCCATCGCCAAGGAGAAGGGGACCGGCATCGAGGTTCGCGTCCATCCCACGATGATCCCGTCGCACTACCTGCTGGCCACGGTCGGCGGCGCCAACAATGCGATCTACGTCAAGGGCGACTTCGTCGGATCGTCGATGTTCTACGGGCAGGGCGCCGGGATGCTCCCCACCGCATCCGCCGTGGTCAGCGACGTGATCGACATCGGCCGCAACCTGTGCCACGGCACGGTCGGCCGGATTCCGCCCAGCGGTTTCCGCCAGATCGAACCCGCCGGCGAGATCGCGCTCTCTCCATTTTCAGAGGTCAAGACCGAGTACTACCTGCGGTTCCACGTGGTCGACAAGCCGGGTGTCCTCTCGAAGATCGCCGGGATCCTGGGCGAGCACGGCATCAGCATCTCCACCGTCCTGCAAAAAGGACGTCAGGAAGAAAACGCGGTGCCGATCTTCATCGTGACGCACCACGCGAAAGAGAAAGACATGCGCGCTTCCCTTGATGAGATCGATCGCCTTCCGTTCGTCCTCGACCGCACGCGGATGATCCGGATCGAAAACAACCTTTAAGCAGAAGAGGTATCCATACGATGCACTGGGAAGGGATCATTCGCCACTACGCCCGCTTCTTCACGCCGGTCCCCGATGACTGCGTGGTCACGCTGCTCGAGGGGAACACGCCGCTGATTCCCGCCCCGGCGCTGGCCCGGGTGATCGCCCCCGGCACCGAGATCTTCCTGAAATACGAAGGTCTCAACCCGACCGGGTCGTTCAAGGATCGCGGGATGACGATGGCCGTTTCGATGGCCAAGGCGTCCGGAGCCGACTCGATCATCTGCGCCTCGACCGGCAACACTTCGGCAGCAGCGGCCGCCTATGCGGCGCGCGCCGGGATGAAGGCGTTCGTCCTCATTCCCGAGGGAAAGATCGCGCTGGGAAAGTTGTCGCAGGCGATGATCCACGGGGCCCAGGTCCTCCAGATCCTCGGCAACTTCGACGACGCGCTTTCGCTGGTGTGCGAGGTATCGGAAAAGTATCCGGTGACGCTGGTCAATTCGGTCAACCCGTACCGGATCGAAGGGCAGAAGAGCGGGGCGTTCGAAGTGTGCGACGCACTCGGGGATGCGCCGACCTATCACGTTCTTCCGGTCGGCAACGCGGGCAACATCACCGCCTACTGGGCCGGATACAAGGCGTACCACGAGGTCGGCAAATCGGCCCGCCTTCCGCGCATGCTCGGCTGGCAGGCCGAAGGGTCGGCACCCATCGTGCGCGGTCACGCGATCGCCAAACCCGAGACGGTGGCCACCGCGATCCGGATCGGCAACCCGGCCTCCTGGAAATCGGCCGAGGCGGCACGCGACGAATCGGGCGGCTCGATCGGGATGGTGAGCGACGCCGAGATCCTCGAGGCCTACAAGCTGGTTGCCGAAACCGAGGGTGTCTTCTGCGAACCCGCCTCGGCGGCCTCCATTGCCGGTGTGATAAAATCTTCAAAACAGGGTCTTTTTTCGAAGGGCGACTCGATCGTCTGCACGTTGACCGGGCACGGCCTCAAGGATCCCGACAACGCAATCGCGCAATCGATCGCGCCGGTAACGATGCCACCCAATATGGCCGATGTCGTCCGCGTTCTCGGTTTCAGCTGACAGGAGACTCATCACTTGACTCGAAAATACATGGTGTTGATCGGCGACGGGATGTCCGACTGGGCCGTCGATTCGCTGGGTGGAAAGACGCCGCTCGAGGCGGCGGTCACGCCCAACCTCGATTTCATGGCGAGGAATGGGGCAGTCGGGATGGTCCAGGTGGTCCCGCTCGAGATGTACCCGGGCAGCGACGTATCCAATCTCAGCATCATCGGCTACGACCCGCGCGAGGTCTACACCGGCCGCTCTCCGCTCGAGGCCGCCTCGATCGGCGTGACGCTCTTGCCCGACGACGTCGCGGTCCGCTGCAACATCGTCACGATCGAGGGCGAGGGGGCCGACTCCGAGATGTACGATTTCTCGGGGGGGCATATCAACACCGCGGATGCGACCGAGTTGCTCCTGGCCCTCAAGGATGCGGCGGCCGAAAAAGGGGTCACCTTCTATCCCGGCGTCAGTTACCGGCACCTCATGGTCTGGCCCGCCGGTCATGACGCGATGACCACGACGCCGCCTCACGACATCCACGGGAAGAAGATCACCGAATATCTCCCGACCGGAGACGGTGCCGAACTTTTCATCAATCTGATGGCGATTTCCCGCGAGATATTTCCGAATCACCCCATCAATCTCCGTCGCCGGGCCGAAGGGAAAAAGGAAGCCAACTCGATCTGGCTGTGGGGGCAGGGGAAGGCGCCCCGGATGCCGACATTCCAGGAGAAGTTCGGCTTGTCCGGCGCCGTGGTGGCCGCCGTCGACCTCATCAAGGGGATCGGCATCTACCTTGGGCTCGAGATCATCGAGGTGCCCGGCGCCACGGGCTACATCGACACCAACTTCGCCGGCAAGGCCGAATACGCGCTCAATGCGCTCGAAACGAAAGACTTCGTGCTGATCCACGTCGAGGCGCCGGACGAGGCGGGTCACAACGGCAGCGCGCCCGACAAGGTACGCTCGATCGAACGGATCGACGCCGAGATGCTGGGGCCGATCCTCGAACGCGCCAGGGCGGGCGACCTCTGCATCCTCGTGATGCCCGATCACCCCACCCCGATCAAGATTCGCACGCACGCCCAGGAACCGGTTCCATTCGTTTATTACCCGGCTCCTCCCGCGATGCAGGGGAATGAAGCGGCCCGTTACACGGAGGCCGAGGCGCGCGCGACCGGTCTTGTCGTCGAGTCCGGGACCCGGATGCTCGGGCACCTGCTCTCGACGCGCTAGTCCGCAGCACGATACGAATCCCGAAAGGGAAGGGGATCAACGTGGATCGCAACCTGGCTCTTGAAGTGGTCCGTGTGACCGAAGCCGCAGCGCTTGCGGCTGCCCGTTGCATGGGGCGTGGCGACAACGTGTCCGCCGACCAGGCGGCGGTAACCGCGATGCGCAAGGCGCTCGGCGACGTCCAGTTCAAGGGGCGCGTGGTGATCGGCGAAGGCGAGCGTGACGAGGCGCCGATGCTCTACATCGGCGAAGAAGTCGGGGCGGCCGACAACCCCCGCGTCGACATCGCCGTCGATCCGCTCGAGGGCACATCGATCGTCGCCACGGGCGGGAGCAACGCGCTTGCCGTCATCGCAATCGCCGAAGAGGGCGGGTTTCTGCACGCCCCCGATACCTACATGCAGAAGATCGCGGTCGGTCCCGAGGCCAGGGGCGTGATCGACATCCTCGCCACGCCCACCGAAAACCTCCGCCGGATCGCCAAGGCAAAGAACCAGTATGTCGAAGATCTCTGCGTGGTCATCCTCGACCGCCCCCGCCACAAGGAACTGATCGAGGAAGTTCGCGCCGCCGGAGCGCGCATCAAGTTGATTGGTGACGGGGACGTCGCGGGCGCCATCGCGACTTCCACGCCCGATACCGGGGTCGATGTGCTCATGGGGACCGGCGGGGCACCCGAAGGGGTCCTCGCGGCAGCTGCGCTCAAATGTCTCGGAGGCGACTTCCAGGGAGTCCTCAAATTCCGGAATCGCGAAGAGGCCGAGCGCGGCAAAGCCATGGGAATCGAAGACCCCTCGAAGGTATTCCACCTCAACGACCTGGCGCGCAGCAACGTGATGTTCGCGGCGACGGGCGTCACATTCGGCGACTTCCTGCACGGCGTACGCTTCTCGAGCGGCGGGGCGAAGACGCATTCCATCGTCATGCGCTCGAGTTCGCGAACCGTGCGTTTCATCGAAACGTCCCACCATTTCGAATTCAAGCCCAACTACGACTAAGGGGGAGAGTCATCGCTACCGGCCGTATAGAAATCGATTTCGAGCGGTGCAAGGCGTGTGAACTTTGCGTTCCCGCCTGCCCGAAACATTGCATAGAGACAGGCCATGCGCTCAACCGGCAGGGATATCCCGCCGTCGTCTTCGCCGTCCCCGATGCGTGCACCGGATGTTCCATCTGCGCCGAGACCTGCCCCGACGTGGCGATCCGGGTGTGGCGATGAGCGGCGTCATCCTGGGAACCGCGCACCGCGAGTTCGTGAAAGGGAACGAGGCGATCTGCCACGGTGCCCTCGCCGCCGGCTGCCGGCACTATTTCGGGTACCCGATAACCCCGCAGAACGACATTCCCGAATACATGTCCGCCCACATGGCGGGGCACGGCGGCGTCTTCCTCCAGGCCGAGAGCGAGGTCGCCACGATCAATATGCTCCTCGGCGCTGCGGCTGCCGGGAAGCGGGTGATGACGTCTTCCTCCGGCCCGGGCATCTCCCTGATGCAGGAAGGAATCTCCTACATGGCGGGCTCCGAGTTGCCGGCCCTGATCGTCAACATCGCCCGCTCCGGGCCCGGTCTCGGCGGCATCGCCCCGTCGCAAGGAGACTATTTCCAGGCGGTCAAAGGGGGGGGGCACGGCGGTTGCCGCATCCCCGTTCTCGCCCCGCACTCCGTCCAGGAGATGTACGAATTGACCCTGCTCGCGTTCGAACTCGCCGACCGATACCGGACGCCGGTCATGATCCTGGGCGACGCCATCATCGGGCAGATGAAAGAACCCTACTCCCCGGGGCTCCATGAACCGCCGGCCCCGATCGACAAACCGTGGGCGACAACCGGGTGCGTGGGGCGACCGAGGCAACACGTCAAGTCGCTCTACCTCAAGGACGACGACATCGAACGGCACAACTGGAGACTCCACGAAAAACTGCAACGGGTCGAAAACGCCGAGGTCCGGGCCGAGTCCTATCATCTTGAGGACGCCAAGATCGTCCTGGTCGCGTTCGGCACCGCGGCACGGGTTTGCAAGACCGCCATCCAATGGGCACGCAAGGCGGGCATCGCCGCAGGGATGATCCGTCCCATCACCCTTTTCCCGTTCCCGAAGGCGCTGGTTCACGAAACCGCCGGCAGGGCAGACCTGATGCTGGTCGTCGAGATGAACACGGGGCAGATGGTCGAGGATGTCATGATCGCCACGAGTCACCATGATAAGATCCGGTTTGTCGGAAAGCCCTGCGCCATGCCGACTCCGGATGACATCTTTTCCGAGATCAAGCGGCTGGCGGGGAAAACGGCATGAGCAGCAGCGACAAGCAACTTTTCGACAAGGTGGTTTTCAAGCGGCCCGAGAGCCTGGTCGACGTCAAGACGCATTTCTGTCCGGGGTGCCACCACGGAATCGCTCACCGGATCGTCGCCGATGCGATCGACCACTTCGGAATGCGCGAAAAGACGGTCGGGGTCGCCTGCGTCGGATGCTCCGTATTTCTATACGATTACATCGACGTCGACGTGGTCGAGGCGCCCCACGGCCGTGCACCGGCGGTTGCGACTGGCGTCAAGCGGGCGCTGCCTGACCATTTTGTGTTTACCTACCAAGGCGACGGCGATCTCGCCGCCATTGGCACCTCCGAGATCATCCACGCGGCCAACCGGGGCGAAAATCTCACCGTCATCTTCGTCAACAACACGACCTACGGCATGACGGGGGGGCAGATGGCGCCCACGACCATGCTCGGTCAAAAGACCTCGACATCTCCATACGGCCGCGAATTCAGCAACGACGGCTACCCGATCAAGATGGCCGAACTGCTTGCGCAGCTGGAAGGCGTCGCGTTCTCGGCCCGCGTGGCGACATCCACCCCGGCCCAGATCCGGAAAGCCAAGGAGGCGGTCAAGACGGCATTCGACATGCAGATCCGTCGGATGGGGCTTTCGGTCGTCGAATTCCTTTCGACCTGCCCCACCAACTGGGGGATGAAACCACTCGATGCACGCAACCGGGTTCTCGGCGAGATGATCGACTATTTCCCGCTCGGAATCTTCAAGGAAAGAAAACAGGCGGATTTCGTATGAGTGAGAAGACCAATACCGACGTGATCTTCGCGGGCTTCGGCGGCCAGGGCATCCTGATGGTCGGCAACCTGCTCTCGATCGCAGCAATGGACGAAGGGCGCCAGGTGACCTATTTCCCGGCCTACGGCGTCGAAATGCGGGGTGGTACCGCGAACTGCACCGTCGTCATCTCCGATGACGAAATCGGCTCTCCGGTCGTCGGGCACCCCCGGGCGTGCGTTGTGATGAATGCGCCGTCGCTCGAGAAATACCAGCCGCTGATGGTGGCCGGCGGAACGCTCGTGGTCAACAGTTCGCTTGTCGGGAAGGGCGACGTGAACCGGAGCGACCTGTCGGTTCTTTTCGTGGATGCGAACGAAATCGCCCGCAAGGTCGGCAGCCTCCAGCTCGCGTCCATGGTCGCACTGGGTGCCTACGCGGCAAAGACCGGCGTGGTCAGCGTCGAAACGCTCTGCGCCTGCCTCCCGAAAGTCGTCTCGAAAAAGTACGAAAAGTTCATTCCGCTCAACATCAGCGCCTTGAAAGAGGGTGCCTCCTTTGCGTGACATAACGACCGACGAATCGATCGACGATATCCTCGAACGCGTGGCTGTCGAAGCGGGGGAGAATTCCCAGGACAACGACGTCGCATCCGTTCCCGTGGGTGAACATATCCACGCCTTGCGGATTTCCAGCGGAATCACCCTTCAGGAACTGGCCGCAAAAACCGGTTTTTCGGCTGCGCTCCTTTCCCAGGTCGAGAACCACATGACATCCCCGCCGCTCGGCATGCTGGTCAAGATCGCCAACGCATTCGAAACCTCGGTGTCGGCGCTGATCGGAGGGCGAAAGGAATCCGCTTATTCGATCGTTCGCAAGGAGGACCGTAGCACCGTATCCCGGGTCGAACTCAAGGGAGGCGGGAAGGCCGAGTACAGTTACGAGGCGCTGGGTACCGGCAAGGCGGGGCACCGGATGGAACCGTTCCTGGTCAAGCTGGCCCCGAATCCCGATCCGAACAGCCCCCGGAGCGTCCACGAAGGGGAAGAGTTTCTCTATGTGCTGTCGGGGCGCGTCGAAATCTTCCTGGGCGACTATTCCGACCAGCTCGAGGAAGGCGATTGCATCTACTACAATTCGACGACGCCTCACCATGTCCATTCGATCGGTGACGGAGAGGCCACGCTGCTCGCCGTGATCCATCAGGGGAAATGACGGCCTCCATGGAAACGACAGGGCTTGGCAAGGGATACATCCAGGTCTACACGGGGTGTGGAAAAGGGAAGACGACAGCCGCTCTCGGCCTTTCGCTACGGGCGGCAGGACACGGTCTCAAGGTCCGGATCATCCAGTTCATGAAGGGGTGGATCGATTACGGCGAATTGAATGGCGTCCGGATGCTCGGTGCCAACGTCCAGATTCACCAGGCGGGCCGAGACCGGTTCGTCAACCGGAATTCGCCCGAGGCCGAAGACGTCCGGATGGCCCGGCAGGGTTGGGACCTTGCGAAAGGGATCATCCTGGGCAGGCAGGCCGATCTGGTCGTGCTCGACGAAATCAATTGCGCCGTCGATTTCGGCCTGATTCCAGAATCCGAAGTGCTCGACGTATTGCGGCAGAAGCCCGACGGCATGGAACTGATCCTGACGGGGCGCGGCGCCCCTGCGGCATTCATCGAATTCGCCGATCTGGTTACCGAGATGCGCGAAGTCAAGCACTACTACGCAAAAGGTGTCGACGCACGCGTCGGTATCGAAAGATAAAAGGGGGGGGATATCATGGCAACCGTGGCAGCAGTCAAGAAGAAGCCGACGCCGTCCAGGAAGACGGAGCGGAAGGTGCGGATCCTGATCGGGAAGCCGGGTCTCGACGGTCACGACCGCGGGGCCAAGATCATCGCCCGCGCGTTGCGCGACGCAGGTTTCGAGATCATCTACACCGGATTGCACCAGACGCCCGAGATGATCGTGACCGCGGCGCTCCAGGAAGATGTCGACGGGATCGGGCTCTCGATTCTCTCCGGGGCGCACAACCATCTGCTTCCCCGGATCGTCGAACTGCTGAAAGAGAAGGATATGGGCGACGTGGTTGTCTTCGGAGGCGGCATCATTCCCGACGACGACATTCCCAAACTCAAGCGAAAAGGGGTCGACCGGGTGTTCACGCCCGGCACCACGCTGAAGGAAATCGTCGATTACGTCCGCGAAAACGTTCATCCCCGCGCCTAAGGACCCGCCGATGTCGAAAGCGGTCGTTGATCTGGTCCGCTCCGGTGACGTTCGCGCGGCCGCCAGGCTGATGCGCGATCTTGACGACGGGATTCCCGCCGCTCAGCGCACCCTGCGGAAAATCTACAAGCACACCGGACGGGCCTTTATCCTCGGGATCACCGGGGCTCCGGGCGCCGGCAAGTCGACGCTCGTCGACGCTGTCGTGACCGAGTTCCGGGCGCAAGGGAAGACCGTCGGCGTCGTGGCGATCGATCCCACCAGTCCCTATTCCGGGGGCGCAATCCTGGGCGACCGGATCCGGATGCAGCGGCACTACCTTGACGACGGCGTATTCATCAAGAGTCTCGCAACCCGCGGCCACCTGGGCGGGTTATCCCGGTCGACAATCGACGTCGTCAACGTGATGGATGCCATGGGGAAGGATATCGTCATCATCGAGACGGTCGGCGTCGGGCAGGACGAGGTCGAGATCGTCAAGGTCGCGCACACAAACCTCGTGGTCGTCGTGCCGGGACTGGGAGACGACATCCAGGCAATCAAGGCCGGCATTCTGGAGATCGCGGATATCTTCGTAGTCAACAAGGCCGACCGCGAGGGAGCGGATCGTACGCGACGCGACCTCGAAACGATGGTATCGCTCAATGAATACGAAGAGAACGAGTGGGTTCCACCCGTGTTGCCGACCGAAGCCGTTTCCGGAAAGGGCGTCCACGGTCTCGTCGAAATGGTCGAACGCCACCGTGCGCACGTTTTCATCGACGGAAACATCGAGCGGTTCAGGCGGGAAAAAGCGACCGTCGAACTGTTCGAAATGCTGAAGATCCGGCTTCTCGAAAAAGCGGTCGGAGACCTCGAGCGTCACGGCTTGCTCGATGGCCTGGTGGCCGACATTGCCGCCCGACGCAAGGACCCGTACAGCATCGTCGAGAAGGTCGTGAACCACAGCTTCGCAGCCAACCTGATCGGGTAGCCGAAATATGGTTCGTCACGTATTCATCGAAACATTCGGCTGCCAGATGAACGAAGTCGATTCAGGCCGGATCCTGGCTTTACTGGGAGATATGGCTTATGTTCCGGTTCCTACCCGGGACGAAGCCGATCTCATCCTCCTCAACACCTGCAGCATTCGCGAAAAAGCATCCCACAAGGTGTACAGCGCGATCGGTGCCCTGCGCGGATGGAAGCGGCATAGCAAGGGCAGGTTGATTGCCGTCGGCGGATGTCTTGCCCAGGAGGCCGGTGAAGAGATCCGGAGGCGCGCTCCCCATGTGGACATCGTCTTCGGCACCCACAACATCGCCTCGCTCCCCGAAATGATCCGCAATGCTGAGGTTCGCCGCAAACGGACCGTTTCCGTCGAGATGACCGGCGACACGCGGCATTGGGATATCCTCCCATACGTTCCCGAAGGCGCTGTCGCGACGATGGTCACGATCATGCAAGGGTGCGAGAACTTTTGCGCGTACTGCATCGTTCCCTATGTCCGCGGTCCCGAGGTCAGTCGTCCGGCCGGGCAGATCGTCGCCGAAATCCAGGGGCTTTCCGAACGGGGTGTCCACGAAGTTTTGCTTCTCGGGCAAAACGTCAACTCATACGGGAAAAAGGAAGGCGAGATCCCTTTCCACCAACTGCTTCGTCGAATCTCCGGAATCGACGGTATCGATCGCATCCGCTTCATCACCTCTCACCCGCGAGACCTCGACAGGCCGACGATCGAATTGTTCGGTGAACTCGAAAAACTGTGTCCCCACATCCACCTGCCGATCCAGGCCGGGTCCGACCGGATTCTCGATGCCATGGGGCGGGGCTACACCCGGAAGGCGTATCTGGCAAAAGTCGATGCCTTGCGGGAACAACGACCGGAAATCGCATTTTCGACGGATTTCATCGTCGGATTTCCGGGGGAGACGGAAGACGATTTCAGGCGTACCATCGAGGTGATGGAAACCGTCCGCTACGATTACTGCTTCTCCTTCAAATATTCCCCGCGCGCCGGTACGGCGGCAGCGTTGCTGGATGGCGCCGCCTCCATGGCGGAGGCCGACGAACGGCTGCAGCGCGTGTTGGTGCTCCAGGACATCCACACTGCGCAGCGTCTCGAAGCGATGATCGGGAAAACCGTGGAAGTTTTGGTGGAGAAACCGAGCAGTCGCGATGCATCCCATCTTTTCGGGCGCACCGGTTGCTACAAGGCCGTCAACTTTTCAGCGAAAGAGGTCGGTGTCGGGGCGCAGTTCAGGCAGGTTCTCGTCGACAAGGCGGGCGCTCATTCCCTGTCCGGGAAAGAGGTCTGACCAGAGTGCTGACCGTTTCCCGCATATTGGTGCTCCAGGAAGAAGGCGAATCCTCGCGCGAGTTCCAGATGATGGTCTACGACCGTCCGATCGAATTCGATTTCCGCCCGTCCGGAACCCTCGGGCGCGGCAACGAAATAGACCTTTCAGACTACTGTGCGATCATCGCCCCCGTCGAGTGTGCCGAGAGGCAGTTCCTCGACTCGCTCGGGACCGATCCCCTCAGCGCGCCGATGATATTCCTCTATCGCGGGGAACCGCCCCTTCGCGAGGCCGCGCGCTGGGTTGCCTGGACCAACCCTGCCGCCGACGCCGGCGATCCGGCGCTGACAGACCGTCTTCTATCAGAGAGTCTCGAGTACTATTCGCTGGCCTCCCTTTACCAACAGTGCCTCAAGATCATGACCTCGCAGGACGACGACAAGGTACTCGCACAGATCACCGATACCTTCGTGCACGAACTGGGCGCCGAAAGTTGCGTCATCTGGATGGTCTCGCCGGCCGATCCCGACGAGATGATGATCGCGTCGGTCCGCGGGGCCATCAACATCGATCGGGAAGGGTCGCACTTCTTCCTGTCGCAATCCGACATCGCCGAAACGGTCTGGAAAGGGAAGCCGTTCATCCACGCGATGTCCGTCTACATCCCGCTGATCCACCAGGAAAAACCGATCGGACTCGTCAAACTGGGCGAGCGACTCGACCGGAAGCCCTATGAGGATCGCGACCTCTACGTCGCCCGGATCATTTCCGACTACGCGGCCTCGGCACTCAAGATGGTCGAGCGCCTCTTCCGGATTGACAAGGTTGCACTCCGCGATCCCGAGACGAAAGCCTATTCGGCTGCCTTCCTTGAAGATTATCTAGACAAGGAGCGGTACAAGGCCGGCCGGTTCAGGCGACCGCTCTCGGTGATATTCCTGGTCATCGACAATTTCCACTTCCTGATGGACAAGACCCGGGAAAGCTTGCTAGTCGGGGCGCTTGGCGCCGTCGTCGAGGCGATCCGCAAGGCATTGCGCGATTCCGACCTGATCGCCCGCATCGAGCCCAACCGGTTCTGCATCGTGCTTCCCGAAACGGACGCTTTCGGTGCCGTGCTCACGGTACGGCGCCTGAGAAAAGCCGTTCGCGAGAAGAGTCGCATCCAGTTTCTCGGGATCGAGTTCAAATTGCAGACGCTCTTCCTTTCGGCGACCTATCCGCAGGAAGGCAGGGATTATTCCGAGTTGCTTCAGGTCGTCGAAGAGAAATACGGCCGGCTTCAAAAAAGCCCGCTATACCGGCTCCACCTGATGGACAAATCTTTCTGGGATGCATTCGACATCCTGGTCGGCAAGCCCGACCATTACGAACAACTCCGGAAGGGCGAGGATGTTCCCTATTTTTCCCGCATCCGGAAAGACCTGGGACGGAGCAACCATTTTTCCCTGCCTCGCGAATCATTCCTGCGGATGATCGAGGCGATCGCACAAGATGTCGTTTCCGCGCCTGCGGAGCGGGGGCTTGTCATCGCAGCCGGCCCGACGCCCGAGATCTACAAGCAGATATTCCTGTCGTTCGGCCCCGACCCCCCCCCGGGACGCAACATCTACATCGTCGGGCAGGCCGGATCAACCCGTTTCGACGCCCGCAACCTGCTCTATGTCGCGACCGACGACGAACGTTTGCGCGATCGCGAATTCATTTTCTACCTGAAGGAGAACGGCGCCTACGGGCTGTTCGCCACCAATCGCCAGGACGAGGTTTCCGGTTTCAACACGGCCGACGAGTGGCTCGTCGAGGCCATGATGGAAAAAGTCCAGGACATGTACATGCTGCAGGGCAACTTCTGATATGGCTGCGACTCCCGCCACCTCCAAGCGCGTGCTGATCGCCGATCCGGTCGACAGCACTCGCCAGTCGCTTGCTCATTTCCTTCGCGAAAAAGGGCTCGAGGTTTTCGAGGCGGGGGACGGAAGCAAGGCGCTCGCCGAGACGCTGCTGCGTCATCCCGACATCCTGCTGCTGGATCTTTCGATCACGATCCTCGCCGCGGACCGGTTGGTCCAGATTCTGCGAAGCAACCCCAACACCAAGGAAATGCCCATCTTCTTTTTCAGCGACATGGAAAAAAGCGTGTCGGGATTTCGGCCGGGCATAGACGAGTTCATCCGAAAGCCCTACCACGAAGATGAAGTGCTCCTTCGGCTCCAGCGGTCGCTGTTCAAGGATCCGCTCTCCGAGGTGCTGACCGGCGACTCCGAGATCAGCGGGAACCTGTCGCAGATCTTCCTGCCCGACCTGTGGCAGATGCTTTCGCTCAACAGCAAGAGCGGCATCATACAGGTCGAGGGTGATCCCGTTTCCGGTTCGATCTACATCGAGAAGGGTGAAATCGTTTCCGCCTCCACCCAGAACATCGTCGGTGAAAAAGCGTTGTTCCGTCTTCTCCCGTTGCGGGAGGGGAAGTTCCGGTTCGTCCCCGGCAAGGTCGGAATCAGACGGACGATCTATACGCCAAGCCAGCACGCGGTTCTCGAAGGCATGCGTCAGTTCGACGAAATCCAGAAACTCGGGAATGAGCGACCGAAGCCCGGCGATACCGTCGTCCTGTGCGACAGTTCCAGGGATGTCGCCTTGGCGGGTGGCGCAGTTCGGGAAATCCTGCTGCTCGCCGAGTTCTGCACGCGCGTCGAGGATATCGTCAACAACTGCAACCTGCCGGATCTCGCGGTTTACGAGACGCTGATCAACCTCAAGGAACGCGGCCTCCTCAAGATCGGAAATTTCGAGGCGAAGAGCACCAAGAGCAATTTCCTGCCGGCAGACGACCTCGCACGCCTGCGCAGCCGCCTCGAAGAGAAGGGATCCTTTTCCGGCGGTGCCAACGGTCGGATCGTGCTCTTCCTTCCCGACCCCGAACTGCTTGAATCCGTCGTCATGGCCCTGGGGCGCTATCGGGAATTCGAGATCGACAGCGTCTTCTTTTCCCTCCGTCGAAAGGAGGGGGCGGCTGTCGGCATGTTCGGAAAAATCCGGATCAGCGACGACAGCGCACTCTACCTCTACGTGTTTCCCTACCTCAGGGCCACTTCCCCGTTGTGGTACGCGCTTGCGCCAGACCCCGTCGGCATCGTCGCATTCCTGAAGGATGAGGTGACCAGTTCGCTGGAAGGGCTGATGGCGATTTCAGATTATACGCGCGGTGTAAAGGCGCGGGTCGTGATGGCGGTGATGGGCAAGACGTTCACCAATTTCGGCCTGGGTGAAAACACCCTGCGCCTGTTCCAGAACCGGATCGAAAAACTCGGCTGCGTCCTGAAAGTTCAGGAGATGAAGCAGTTGTCTCCCGAAGAAATCCGCGAGACGCTCGTGAGCATCGTTCAACAGTACCTCGAGCGGGAAGGGAAGCCATGATCGACCTGCACATGCATTCCACATTCAGCGACGGTGAACTGATCCCGTCCGAAGTCGTGTCACGCGCTCTGGCCGCAGGCTATACCCACCTGGCGATCACGGATCACGCCGATCCGTCCAATATCGAGTTCCTGCTCGAGCGGATGAGCGATGTCTGCAACCAGCTCCGCGGGAAGGTCCGTGCCGAGGTATACCCCGGAGTCGAAATCACCCACGTGCCGCCGGAAATGATTGCTGGTTTGACTGCGCTCGCCCGGGAAAAAGGCGCAAAAGTCGTTATCGTTCACGGCGAAACCATCGTTGAACCTGTTCCGCCCGGAACCAACCTGGCCGCGATCAAGGCCGGCGTCGACATTCTCGCGCACCCGGGGCTCATTACCGAAGCCGAGGTCCGACTGGCTAAAAAGAAAGGCGTTCTTCTCGAAATAACTGCCCGGAAGGGGCATTCGATCACCAACGGGCACGTCGCGCGTTTGGCTATGAAAATCGGGGCGCCGCTGGTGTACAATACCGATTCCCACTCCCCCGGCGATTTTACCCCGTGGGAGACCGCACGCCGCATCATCCTGGGTGCAGGACTATCCGATCGCGATGCCCGCCGCATGCAGGAAAATGCGCGGGATTTGCTGGCGCGGCGCACGACATGAATAATCGACGAATACTGGAGCGATGATGACCGAGAACAGCAGACAGACCCGCAAGGATCTAAAGGGACCTGACGAATTCTTCAGTGCTTTTTCCTACGCCGTGACCTGGTTCCGCCAGAACAGGGTGCAGGCTCTTGCTGCCGTCGGGGCCGTTGTTTTTCTGATTGCAGCCGTGAGCGGAACCCGTTCCTATTTCGCATGGCAAGAGGCCAAGGCCACCAAGGATCTCTGGCCGCACCTCAACCGGGCACGCGAAATCCTGCAGGCACCCGGGAAAGCCGACGACGAGAAACTGGTCAACATCGAGCAGTTCCTTTCTGCCTACGTCAACCAGCACCAAAAAAACGACGCGGCCGTCTATGCCCGCTATTATCTTGGCAGCATCGCTTTCACGCGGCACAATTTCGACGTCAGCATCGCCCAGTTCAAGGCGGCTCTCGACCTCGGAAAAGATCGCGGCATCATGCGTTTCCTGGCTCGGCAGGGGCTCGCCCAGGCGCTTGAGGCAAAAGGCGACTACGCTTCCGCCTCCGCCGCCTATCGCGAGGCCTCTTCCGCGGCCACCGGCGACTTGAAGTTTCAGGCACGGTTGGGGGAGGCCAGGACGTTGTCGCTTCTCGGGCAGGGTGCCGAGGCCGTCACCATTTATCGTGAAATCGTCGCTTCCAATCCAGATCCGGCTACCAAAGAACTGGCCGAACTCAAGCTTGCCAGGTTGCAATAAGAGCTGACTGAGGCGGCGTTCCCGATGAGACTTCGTGTCTGTTTCTTATGGCACATGCATCAACCGTATTACAAGGACCCCGAGTCGGGCAGCTACGTTCTGCCGTGGGTCCGGCTTCATGCCATCAAGGATTATGTTGCCTTGCCGCGTATTTTCGGGAAATATCCGAAAGTGCGTCACACCTTCAATCTTGTCCCTTCTTTGCTTCTCCAGGTTCGGGATTACGTCGAAAACGGCGCAGAGGACTCCTTCCTGACCGTTTCCCGAAAGAACGCCCTCGACCTGACAGCAGACGAAGAAAAGTTCATCCTGCGCAACTTCTTTTCCGCTTTCCCTCCGACCATGATTTTTCCTCAACCCCGATATGAAGAATTGTACAACCGACGCGAAGAAGCGCTTGCGGCCAATGGCAAATCAAATTCTCCGGGCGGGTTCGGCGCGTCCGATTTCATCGATCTCGCGACGCTCTTCAACCTGACCTGGTTCCACCCGATGCATCGGGAAGAGGACGCCGAACTGGATCGTCTCTGGAAAAAGGGTCGAGATTATACAGAGAAAGAAAAGCAATACGTGCTGGACCAGCAACTCGTCGTCATGGCGACTTTGATTCCCGAATACCGGAAATATGTGGAGGAGGGTGGGGGAGAGTTGTCCTCGACGCCGATGTATCACCCTATCCTGCCGCTGTTGATCGACAACCGCTCCGCCCTCGAACCAGTGCCGGACGCGGTAATGCCGGCCCATCCCTTTTCGTATCCGGAAGATGCCCGCGTCCAGCTCGAAAAGGGGCGCGAGTTTTTCAAGGAATCCTTCGGGGACTACCCGGCGGGTTTGTGGCCCTCTGAGGGGTCCATCAGTCCCGCAACGGTTGAATTGGCTGTAAAATGCGGATTCAAATGGGCGGCAACCGATGAAATGCTCCTTTCCAGGGCCCTCGGTAAATCCGTGACACGCGACGCAGATGGCATACCGACCGATCCCGACTGGCTTTACCGTCCGTACAATGCCGAAACGCCATCCGGATCCATTGCATTTTTCTTCCGGGATCATCACCTGTCCGACTTGATCGGTTTTGAATATTCCCGTTGGAACGCAGAAGACGCAGCAAACAACTTCGTAAATAAAATCAAGCTTATTCATGCGAAACTCTCGTGTAATGCATCACCAGGCGCCGAATTTGTCGTGCCGGTCATTCTGGACGGGGAGAACGCATGGGAATACTATTACGATTCGGGACGGCTATTTCTAGAGACATTGTTGGGTAAACTTGAAGAGTTGCCAGCAGATATCGAGTGTGTAACATTAAGTGGGGCACTGGCTTCCTGCCGCAATTTGGTCCGGTTGCCGACGATCCCGACCGGTTCGTGGATTGATGGGACCTTCTATATCTGGATCGGCCACGAGGAAGACAGGGCCGCGTGGGACATGCTTTCGCGGGCGCGCGCAGTCTGGCAGGCAAGGTCTACCGGGGGCGCCCTTGAAGGTCAGACAGATGAGATGATCCAGGCTTATGAGCATCTGCTCGTGGCAGAGGGGTCCGACTGGTGCTGGTGGTACGGGGATGACCATTTTACGCCACATGGCCCGGAGTTCGACGCCATCTTTCGGCACCATATTAAAGCAGCATATAAACTTATGAATGAGATCATACCGGAATCAGTCGATATTCCAATTTTAAAGGAATCAAAAATACCATCCGGAAAAAACTTTTTGCCCACCCCCAGGTCCTATATCAGTCCGAAGATAAACGGGGTGCTATCCTCGTATTTCGACTGGAGTGCCGCAACCCGATATGTTCCGATGCCCGAATTCGGCGCCATGCACCGCGCAGGGTTCGGATTGTTGTCGGTCATGTATTACGGATTCAACCGAACCAATCTCTTTCTGCGGGTCGATTTGCATCCATCGCTGATCGAAAATTCCGAGCCGTTTTCGGTGGAATACATTTTCCCTCCTAAAAAACGGAAAATCGTCGTCGATGTAGATCCGTTTTCGAAATCGGTATCGGGACGGATTGAGTTGATCCGGGAAGCAGGTGGCGGTCTCGACGAGGTTGTCGAACCGGTCGCGGGATTGCGGTTTGGTTTCGGAAAGGTCCTTGAGGTCGGTATCCCGTTTTCCTTGCTGGGATGCGAAGGCGAAGAAAAGATCGTGTTCGTCGTCTCGATCCAGGCGCGTGGCGGAGTCGGTGAACGGTGGCCGATGTACGGGACATTTACCGCCGATCTTCCGGGGCCCGACTTCGAAGAACGCATGTGGCAGATCTAGCGCCAAAGGGTCGAGGACGGGTCAAGAACCGCTGGTACGCCCCGAAAGACAATCAACAAATCCGTTTCCAATAACGCGCAGTCACGTGATCGGCGAGGCGATTCATCCACAGGTTTCTTCCGGATGTGAACAAATAACGTCTGATAATGGATATTATGTCAAATACATTTTGTGGATCCGATTTCGGGTTGTGGACAGGTTTCGCGCCCCCTTCCGGCCACTTTCACTTCACCTGAAAATATTCGGTGATCGAAAGATAATTTCCTGATTTTGTTGCGTGGCAAGTGCCGAAAAGATTATGGTGTGAAAACGGATTTTAAACGGAGCGGAGAAATATGAGCGGACAACCCAAGCGTCGGTACCTGATCGATATCCGCACCCAGGTTCCGTTCCTGTTCAAGATCGGATCGGTCTGGGCTGGCGGAATCGTCCTGCTTTGCGGATTGCTCTACTATCTCGCCGACGAGCAGCTCGGGCGAAGTTTCTACAGCATTCACCAGCGCCTCAGGAACACGTGGCAAATCCTGCTGCCTGCCGTCCTCGTGAGCGGCGGACTTTCTTTCCTCGTGACCATCGGGACAACCGTATTCCTGGCGCTCCGGGAATCTCATCGTCTTGGAGGTCCCATCTTCAAGTTCAACAAACTCTTCAAGGAGTTGGAATCAGGCGTTCTTCACACCGATTTTCGTTTCCGGACCGGGGATCTGCTTTTCGACATGGGTGAAAACTATCGGGCCGCCCTTTTGGCCAACAGGGAGCGGATCCGTGCACTTCGTTGCGCGACTGAAAATGCCGAAAATTCGGTGAAGGAATTGGAATTGATTTTGCTCGGGCACAATCTTCCCGCCGAGGAGATCGAGTTGGTCAAGGACGCCTTGCAAAAAGTTGCATTACTGAATGAAGAGATTTCCCGGTTCGACCTGGGGAATGAATCTTGACCGATCGTTTCAAAAAGATCGCGGCCTGTATTTTGGTCGCATACGGGTTGATTTATGGGGGGCTTGCGCTATGGCGCCAATACGCCCCATACAGCAATCCGCACGCATTCATGAAAGATCCCGCCCGATGTGCGGAATGCCACCTTGAGGCCAAACCCGAAAAAGGGCGTCCTTACCAGGTCATGAATTTTCGTCGGGATATCTATTCGCTCTGCGAAAAGTGCCACATGCTCCAGGTAACCCATCCGGTCGACATAGCTCCCGGTCGCATGTCGGGCAACAAACTCCCGCTCGATGCCGATGGGACCATGACCTGCGTTACATGCCACGCCCCTCACAACGCCCCGTTTACGAACAGGATGTATACGGGACGCACCACCTGGGAAAAAGTCCGCGACACGATCTTCCCGATGCTCCCGGGGCGCTTCCGGACGAGGTTCCTTCGACTTCCCACGCCCAAGGGCGAGTTGTGCGAAAGTTGCCATGCCGGTCGCTCGATCTCGACCCGTCGCGGGGATCTGAAGGTCAATGATCCGGGTGCCTATCTGGGCTCAAGAAATTGCCAGAAATGCCATCCCGCCGAATTCCGGCAATGGTCGCTGACACCGCATGCGCGCATGCTCCGAAGCCCCCGAAAAGATCCCGGGGCGCTCATGGCCGTTTTCGGCGATCCCCCACCCTTCCCTCCTTCCGAGATTGCCTATGTGCTCGGAAGCAGGAACGTCCAGAGATTCATCAGCAGGCGCGGTGATTCGATGGTGGTACGAACGCCTATCTGGCTTATTCGCGCCAGGAAATGGAACCTCGAATATTGGCGGGAACTCGACTGGATCCGGCTTTGCTCAGGTTGTCACACGACGGGCATGGATCCCACGCAGGCCGCCTTTTCCGAGGAAGGGATCGGTTGCGAAGCGTGTCACGGCCCCGGGAAGAAACACGCCGCTTCCGAACGCGGTGAGGATATCGTCAATCCTCGGCGTCTCCCTCAAAATCGTCGCGACATGATCTGCGAATCGTGCCACACGGCGGGTCACGACAGTACTGGCGAGTTCCGCTTCCCTTCCGGATACGTGCCAGGCGCAGACCTGTCCCGCCACTTCTTCGGTCTTACTCCCAAGCCGGGACAAGACGATGCATCGTTCAAGGGGGACGGGAGTTACATCGACCGCCACCGGCAATTCCTCTTCTGGCAGACGCAGATGCTGATCGTTGAAGGCGAAACGTGCGACCTATGCAAAAATTTCCGTGAAGCCCGGAAAGAGGTTTCCGGAAGCGGACCCCGGAAGATGACCTCGGACCAGTACTGCACGTCATGCCACGATGGGACGCTGGTCGCGCAGGCGAGGCACCACGATCATCCTGCAGTCGCATCCCGGCGGTGCCAGGAGTGTCATCCCTCCAGGCGCAATGCCTCCGGTGAGGCGACAATCCATGATCACAAATATCTCCCCCCTGCCGCGCTCCAGAAAAATGACTTTATTCCGGCACCCGATTTCCGTAGCATCTGTTATGGATGCCATCCTGCTCCAACGAAAGGAATCTGACCCCCTGTCATGAAAACTCGCGCAGCCGCCCTCCTCGCAATATTACTGCTCATGTTTGCCGCGGTCCCTTCCGCGGATGCGTTGTCCGTCAAGGTCGGCGAGGAATTGCCCAACGTGACGCTTCCCACCCTTGAAGGCGAGACCGTTTCGCTGGCCAACTTTCGCGGAAAGATCGTGATGCTGGCTTTCTGGGCCTCATGGTGTCCGCGCTGCATGGATGAATTGATCTACCTGCAGGGGATTTCAAAGACCAGCCCCGATATCGTCGTCGTCGGTATCAACCAGGAAAGTCAGAACATTTCCCGCGCCCATAAAGAAAGAATTCGCAAATCCCTCAAGGAAGCCAAGATCGACTTCACGATCCTGGTCGACGAAAATCTCGATGCATGGCGCGCGTTCAGCATCAATGCGCTCCCCACCAGCATCATCCTCGACAAGAAAGGGGTTGTCCGTTTCGCCGAACCCAATTATTACTGGGCAACCCAGGACAAGATCGCCGAGATCATCCAGTCCATCCGACTCGGGAAATAGTGCGTGATGATTCTTTTCCGGTTGGGGGCGTTGGCTAAGCCGGCCGGGCTTGTCTGCGCCGTCTTCCTGATCCTCGCGTCCTTGGCCATGTCGTTGGAAGTCCGGGCGGAAAACGATGTCCCGTCGCCGTTGCGATCGATCGTGACCCCAGGTGAAGCCGCGCCCGCTTTCACCCTCAAGGATCTCGACGGCAAGAATATCGTGTTCCAACCCGCTTCCGGGAAGCCGTCGCTCCTTGTTTTCTGGTCTGTTTTCTGCCCGTTGTGCAAGGAACTTACGCCGATGACCGCCGCGATTGCAACCCGGAACCGGAAATCTCTCAACGTGATCGGCGTCAATCTCGACGGGAAGCGGTTCACAAATGCCGTTCGGATCTTCTTGAAGGAATACGGGATGTCTTTTCCTGTCGGACTTGATGAGATCCGCAACGACCTGTTCATCGCTTCGGATCCTTACGGCGTCGAGAAAACACCTACGGCGGTCCTTGTCGACGGATCCGGAAAGGTCTACAGGGTGTATGTTGCCGAGAGGATGAGAGAGTTGGTCAAGAATTTTGACAGTGAAATCGCCGGGCTAAAAGTGAAAAGAGCCGCCCCAAAGAAATAGTTTCCTTCCTGTTTCGATCACAGTACGCCCCCAGAACGGATACAACTTCTCGACCCCCCCCCACCCCCCGCCAGCACCTGGTGCAAGCAGCAGTGGCCCGATTCCGGTCAGGAACAGCAACACCAAAGTCAGGGAGAAGAATCTGCCGCTCCGCCTCAGGTCAGGTTGTCCATGGATAAACCCTTCAAATGAAAACGTCAGGTGCATGGCAAAGAGGAAGCCGGTTCCGACCAGGTAGGTTGTCGTTCCCCAGGGAGGGGCCGGTCTCAGAAAAGATGCAACACCCAGGACCAGCAGGTTATATAGCGGGAATATGTAAGGCGCGAGGTCAATCCAGACATTGGTTCCGTCGATGACGACCCGACCGCCATCTCGGGAAGTAATGTGAAATCCGTGGATGGATTTGAAAAAAAGCTTGGCGAGGATCAGGTGCGTGAATTCATGTGCCCAAAGGTACAGCCTTTCCGGTTTGCGGATAAAGATGTGCGCCACGGCATAAGCAAAAACACCGCCCAAGGGTTGAATTAACTCCTGCCAGGAATAAAACCGGGTCACCACTGCGGGGAGGGTTGACAGCAACAGGCAGTCGATCACCAGCAGTGGAAAGGCGATAGCCGCATATAGGATTATTCTCAAGGAATGTCACTCTCGATCGGTCGTGACTTGCGATGATGCCGATGCGATATTCGCCATCAGGAATATATTTGTATTTACAGAAATAGAACGTGGTGTTATTTTGTTGTCATCCGGGATTCGAAAGATGGGTGCCACGATGACAGCGAATCTATCCTCCCCCGAGTTGCCAAACATCTTGAAGACAAGGGACCTGGCAATCTTCCTTGACCTGAGCCCAGACGTGGTCAACGAAATGGCGCGCAAGGGATTGCTCAAGGGGTATAAAAGCGGAAACCAATGGCGATTCCGCCGGAAGGATATCGAGAAGACACTCATGGATCAAGGGAAAATAATGGTGCCCCCGGGGTGACTCGAACACCCGGTGATTATGGCACAAAAACGCCACATTCATCGGTTAGAGAACCTCTTGTTTACCGCACTCTCATCGGACTGCTCGACGCAACGCCTGCCCCAGATCCGCTATCAAATCGTCCGCAGCCTCGATCCCGACCGACATCCGGACCAGCGAAGGGAACAACCCCACCGCGACCTGTTCTTCGACCGGGATGTCGGCGTGCGTCATCGTCGCCGGATGCGTCACGAGCGATTCGACGCCGCCCAGGCTCTCGGCAAGCAGCACCGTCTTCAGGGATGAGAGGAACTTGGGCACCGCCTTCGCGTCGGAGAGGTCGAACGAGACGACCGAACCGGCTCCTTTCGCCTGCGCAAAGTGCATCTCACGACGCGGATGGTCGGGAAGGCGCGGGTAGTACACGCGCGCAACAGCCGTGTGGCCGGCGAGAAACTCCGCCACCTTCTGCGCGTTCTCCTGCGCGCGCTCGACGCGCACCGAAAGCGTCTTGATTCCCCGGAGCAGCAGCCAGCAGTCGAACGGCGACGGAACTGCGCCCACCGCCTTCTGGGCGAACGCCATCTTATCCCCCACGGCCGCATCCGCCGTCACGACCGCCCCGAGTATCACGTCGTTGTGGCCGCCCAGGAACTTGGTCGCGCTGTGGACGACGATGTCGATCCCGAGGCCGAGCGGGCGCTGGAGCAGCGGCGACATGAAGGTATTGTCGACGATCGACAGGATCCCCTTCTGCTTCGCAACGGCGGCGACGGCCGCGAGGTCGGCGATCTTCATAAGCGGGTTGGTGGGCGTCTCGACGAAGAGCGCTTTCGTCTTCTTCCCTACCTTGCGCGCGACCGCTTTCGGGTCGCCCATGTCCACGTAGTCGAACGTGAGCCCGTACGGCCGAAGCAGAACCTCGAAGAGGCGGTAGGTGCCGCCGTAGAGGTCGTCCGAGCAGAGGATGTGGTCGCCGCTGCGGAAGAGCGTCATGATGGCGGAGATCGCCGCCATGCCGGAGGAGAACGCCACGGCGCGCGCCCCGCCCTCCAGTTCGGCGAGCACCCCTTCCAACGCGTGGCGAGTCGGGTTCTCGGCGCGGGAATAGTCGTAGCCCTTGTGGCTCGCGAACTTCTCGTACCGGTAAGATCGCCGCCGGATGGATCGGGACGCTGACCGCGCCGTACGCCTTGTCGGCCCCCACGCCGGCTTGTGCCGCGACGGTCTCGATGGAACCCCGCTTCTTCATCATTCCTCCCGTCGATTGTCCGGCGCGCAGCCGGGTTCGGTGCAGGCGCAAATCGACCGCCTCCGGAGGAGCCACCACCCGATGCCGGTCGAAAGGAGGGTCGCCCCGAACAGGAATGGGCCGGCGACGCCAACCACGGTTCCGCCCAACCAGGCGGCCCAGACCGCGAGCATCGGCGACCCGCAACAGCCGAACGCGAAACAGCCGAATGCGTAGATCGCTCAGGTGACCGCAAGCCCGCCGGTCCCCCCGCGGTTTTCCAATGCGACCCACGCGAGATGCATCCCGAGGACCGTGATGCCCGCGATCGCCGGCACGATTTTCCTCAATTCGCCTCAGCCTCCAGGGCGTCAGTATAGCCGAAGCCCGGCAGCGACACCGCGCTTCTCCCGGCAAACAGAATCGCGGGGGAGCGAATCCTTTCCGAGCGAACGATCTCCGAGAGATGCCCGAGCGTCCCACGGACAACGCGTTGCTCAGGGCGGCAGCCGTTCTCGACGATCACGATCGGCGTTCCGGGATCCCATCCGGCCGCGGTGAGCGCTTCCTTGATCCGGGACGCATTCCTCACGCCCATATAAACCGCGAGCGTCCCGTCCTTAGGGATCTCCCCGAAGTCGACCGCTGCGGCGGCACCCTTCCATTCCGCCTCGTGTCCCGCAAGAAAGGTGACCGACGACGCCCGTTTCCGATGCGTGAGAGCGATGCCCGCGGCAGCGGCACAACCGGCTGCGGCCGTGATGCCCGGCACGATTTCGTACGGAATCCCCTCCGCCGCCAGATGCTCGGCTTCCTCCCCGCCCCGGCCGAAGACGAGCGGGTCGCCCGACTTCAGCCGAACGACCGTCTTCCCTTCCAGGGCGAAACGCACCATCGCGTCGTGGATCGCCGACTGCTTGATCCTTGCCCCGTGGCCGACCGTCGCCCCTCGTCTCGCGTAGCACAGCTTCACCGCCCGGGAAGGGGCGAGCGAAACGATCGAGTCGGGGATCAGGTAGTCGTGGATGAGGACATCGGCGGCCCGGATCAGGCCGAGGGCCCGGACGGTGAGCAGGTCGGGGTCGCCCGGCCCGGCGCCGACGATGTAGACCTTCCCTGACGAGGGAGTCGGCAGTCGCTGGCGACGGCCGCGTTCGAGGCGCACCGCGATCTCGGGGGCGCGATCGTCGAGGAATTCGCGGATCGCCCGGGCTGCGCCCGGGTTGCGCCCCGAAGTGGACACGGCGACCGTGTACCCTTCCCCTTCCGAAATCGCCGGCATGATGAAACTGCAGCGCGCC
>JANXQJ010000138.1 GCA_025356865.1 Deltaproteobacteria bacterium
CGACGAAGTGCCTGCGGCGATCCAGGCTTGCCGCAGGGCGGGCGTCGGTGTCAAGATCGTCACGGGCGACAACCCGGAAACCGCCCAGGAAATCGCGCGGCAGATCGGCTTGTGGACGGATGCCGACCCCAAGGGGCGGCATCTCACGGGCCCCGCGTTCGAGGCACTGACGGACCGGGAGGTCGCGTGCGTCGTCCACGACCTCAAGATCCTTTCCCGCGCCAGGCCCGCCGACAAGCTGCGGCTGGTCAAGGCGCTGCAGTCGGAGGGACAGGTGGTCGCCGTCACGGGAGACGGCACCAACGACGGCCCCGCGCTCAATCACGCCGACGTCGGGCTGGCCATGGGAAAGACCGGCACCGCCGTGGCGAAGGAGGCGAGCGACATCGTATTGCTCGACGATTCCTTCAACAGCATCGTCGACGCCATCCGCTGGGGCCGCGCGGTCTATCTCAACATCCAGCGCTTCATCCTGTTCCAGCTCACGATCAGCGTGGCCGCGCTGGGCACTTCGTTCGCCGGCCCGTTCCTCGGGGTGAAGATTCCGTTCACCGTCACGCAGATCCTGTGGATCAACCTCATCATGGACACCTTCGCGGCGCTGGCGCTGGCGACCGAACCGCCCCACGACGGGATCATGCAAAAGAAACCGAGGTCGCCCGAGGCGTTCATCGTCTCGACCTCCATGGCACGCCAGTTGTTCGGCACCGCCGCATTCTTCCTCGTCGTTTTCATCGGGGCGCTCTACTGGATGAGTGCGGACGGCGTCGTGACGCCTCGCGAGCAGTCGCTATTCTTCACCGGGTTCGTGCTGCTGCAGTTCTGGAACCTGTTCAACGCCCGCTGCTTCGGCCTCACCCATTCCGCCCTCTCCGGGCTCGGGAAAAACCGCGCCTTCCTCCTGATCGCCGGCGCCATCCTTTTCGGGCAGGTCCTGGTCACCCAGGTCGGCGGCTCCGTCTTCCGGACCGTCCCCCTCCCGCTTTCCGACTGGGCAATCCTGCTGGCCGCCACGTCGGTTCTGCTTTGGGCCGGCGAGGTTCGACGATTCCTCGCGCGTCGAAGCCCGGGACCGGGAGAAAACGGATGACGGTTGCCGACCCCGCTCCGGACAGAACCGGCGCCTGGCTCCGCCTGGCGCTGCTGGTCCTGTTCTTCGTGGGGACCAGCATTCTGCTCTACAGGACCGGCGGATACCGTTTCTTCCTGGATCGGGCCGAGGCCAAGCGCTTCATCGACGGTCTCGGCATGTGGGGGGTCGTCGGTTTCGTGCTGCTCCAGGCCGTGCAGGTGGTTGCCGCACCCATTCCCGGGGAAGTGACCGGCATGCTGGGCGGCTTTCTCTACGGACCGCTCATCGGGATCGCCCTCTCCACCGCCGGACTGACGCTCGGCTCCTCGATCGCGTTCGGGATCGCCCGAACCTTCGGGCGCCCGGCGGTCGAAAAGTTCGTAAGCCCGGGAATGCTTCAGAAGTTCGATTTCATCCTCCACCAGAAAGGGATCGCCCTCGCCTTCCTCCTCTTCCTGCTGCCCGGCTTCCCGAAGGACTACCTGTGCTATATCCTGGGGCTGGGGCATCTCTCCGTCATCGAGTTCCTCATCGTCACGGCCGCGGGACGCCTGCTCGGCACGATCATGCTGACGATCGGCGGTTCGTTCCTCCGCCACGGGCAGTACGTCGAAATGGCCATCCTCTCGACGGCCGCCCTGGTGATCGTCCTGGTCCTGGTCCGCTTCCGGGAAAGACTCGAGCGGCGCTTCCACACCTGGCACGCGCGGCGTCACAGCGAATAGTCAAAGGAGCAACCATGGAAAACGCGGGCAGACGCAGGTTCTTGACGCTTTGCCTTGGGGGCGTCGCAGCGGCGGGCGCGGCAGCGGGTGCCTGGCCCGTCTTCCGCTATCTCGCGCCCCGGGCGGCGGGAGATTCCGGTGCCAAGGTCAAGATTCCCGAAAAGGACGTTCCCGAAGGCGGGGCGAAATTTTTCGAATTCGCGGGCGCCTCCGCAGTCCTGATCCGGAAACGGGGCGGCGAACTGGCCGCACTCTCCGCAGTCTGCACGCACCTCGGATGCATCGTCCAGTGGCAACGGGAGAAACAGGAATTTCTCTGCCCGTGCCACGCGGGCCGCTTCACGGCAGAAGGAGCCGTCATCTCGGGGCCGCCCCCGAAGGCGCTCGAGAAACTTCCATTCACGGTCGCCGACGGCACCGTCACGATCGGTTAGGCGGAGGGCGCATGTCCATTCTCGGGAAAGCGGTCGACTGGCTCGATCTCCGGATCGGCATCCGCGAACTGGTGAAAACGTCGGTGACGGACTACCTGCTGCCGCGCAACATCAACGCCTGGTACTCCCTCGGCAGCATCCTGATGGTCGGCTTCGCGCTGCAGGTCGTGACCGGCATCCTCCTCCTGATCCACTACGTGCCCGATTCGGAAAAAGCGTACGCCAGCGTCAACGCCATCATGAACGTCGTCCCCTACGGATGGTTCATCCGGATGTGCCACGCCGTCGGCTCGAACCTGATGATGGCCGCCGCCCTCCTCCACATGTTCTCGGTGCTCTTCATGGGAAGCTACAAGCGGCCGCGCGAGCTCAACTGGCTCTCCGGCTTCATCCTGCTCAACCTGATCATGGGGCTCTGCCTGACCGGCTACCTGCTGCCGTGGAGCCAGCTCTCCTTCTGGGCCACGACCGTCGCCACCAACGCAGCGGGCGCGATCCCGGTCGCCGGGCCTTATCTGGTCGAGTTCCTGCGCGGAGGCAAACTCGTCGGGGCGCCGACGCTGGGCCGTTTCTTCGCGCTGCACGTCGCGGTGCTTCCGGCCGCCATGGTCGGGCTGGTCGGGATGCACCTGTTCCTGCTCGAGCGGATCGGCATCTCGACGCCCCCCTTCGGGCAAGCCGATAGCCGGAGCAACCGGAAAGGCGACGCCTTCCGCCATGACGCGCACCCGGGCGGCCTCCCCTTCTTCCCCAACTACCTGCTCCAGGACCTGACGTCGATCTCGGTTTACCTGGCGATCTTCCTGGCCGTGGTCTTCTTCGACCCGTACCTCTTCTTCCCGAAGGAGGCGTTCCTCCCCGCCAACCCCTACCTGACGCCGGCGCACATCAAGCCCGAGTGGTATTTCCTCCCCAACTACCAGACGCTCAAGCTGTTCCCGAGCGAACTACTGGGGCTGGCCGCACAGGGAGTCGCCATGACGCTGCTGGCGCTCCTTCCCTTCTTCGACCGCGGGGAGGAACGGCATCCGATGAAACGCCCGGTCTTCCTCGCGTGCACGGTCGGCGGGATCCTGCTCTGGTTCGGGCTGATGATCTGGGGGCACTACTCATGAAAACCGGAAGGGACACGATGAGGCCGGCGCTCCCCGGAATGATGCCCGGCTTGCTGCTGATGGCAGGGGTCCTGCTTGCCACGCCGCCGCTTGCCCGGGTTGGCTGCGCCGCCGCAGGACCCGTCGAGATCGTCTGCATCACCTGCCACGGCGGGCAGGCCGGCCACCTCGGCGCACCGGTCGCCCTCTGGCGCCAGAGCGTCCACGCGGGGAACGGCGTCGCCTGCAACGACTGCCACGGGGGAGACCCCAATGGGAAGAACGCCGAAGAGGCGATGGACCCGGCCCGCGGTTTCCGGGGCGTCCCGAAAGAAATCGAAATCCCGGCCGTCTGCGGGAATTGCCACGTCGGCGTGATGAACGATTACCTGGCCAGCGAGCACGGCAAAGCGTTAGGGAGCGGCGGACCGACCTGCGTCACCTGCCACGGCAACCACAAGGTCGTCCGGGCGTCGCTCGACCTGATCAACGAAAAGGATTGCAGCCGCTGCCACAGTTACGACCGGGCGAAACTGATCCGCGACGCGATGGTCCGGACCGAGGGGCTGATCGTCTCCGCCGGTGAAGCCGTCACGGCTTTCAAGGACGAGGGCGCCGACGTCGAGCGGCTCGAAAAGGGGCTCTTCTCGCTGCGCAACCGCTTCCACACGCTCTTTCACGACCAGGACGTCGAGAAGGTCCGCCGGGAGTCGGCGCGGATCGACGCCGAACTGGCGAAGATCGATTCCGTCTTGAAAGGGATCTCCGAAACGCGCCGGCACCGGAAAGTCGTCGGAGGCGTGGCCGTCGCCGGGGCGCTGCTGGCTGCGCTGCTGTTCCACCTGCTCAAGAAAACGTACGACTGACGCGAAAACGGCCCCCTGCGGAATGGCTATTTGAGCGGCGGCGCGGCTTCACGGGCGCGCGGGCCTGATTCGAGCAGGCCCAGCATCTCGCGCAGGTTTTTCGAGAGGTACCAGCGCCCGTTGGCGAAGGCGCCGTAGTCGGCGCCCGCCATGGCCGAGGCGAAGCGGGTCGAGTTGGCGTAGAAGAGCCACTGCTCGACCCACATCTTCTCGATCGGCTCGTTGAACGGACTGTCTTTCTGGGCCGGCCCCTTCGCCACCCCTTTCTCCCACGCCGACATCAGGATCTGCGTCGCGGCCAGCGTCATCTCGTTGCTGCTCTTGACCGTCTCCTCGAAACGCGCCGCCTGGCCGTTCACCCAACTTGTCGAGTGGCAGGCGCGGCAGATCTTCTGCATCGTCTCCCGCCGCGTCTCCATCTCTTTTGCATCGATCAGCGATGCGGACACCGGCTCCCCGGTCAGTTCGGTCGGGAGCGGAAGCCCGGCCTTGTTCCGGATACCGGTCGTGTCCGGGGAGATCGGGTGCGGGTGGGCGTAGGGCAGGCCGAACAGCCGCCAGGGACTCCGGTCGTTCATCCGGTGGCTCCGCCCGGCGATGACCGTCCCTTCCCCCGAGACGATCAGGCTGGCGTGGCACGCCGCACAGGTGGGTGCTGAAAAATCCTTTCCGACCGTCCATGGGACCGCCTTCCAGTCCCACTCCTTGTTGAGCGTCGAATAGATATTGCCGTGCTTGCTGACCTCATAGACCGGATAGGCGGGCACGTCGGGCCCCTTGTGGCACTCGGCGCAGGTGTACGGCTTGCGCGCCATCTCGATCGAGAACTGGTGGCGGGTGTGGCACGAGGTGCAGGAGCCGGGCGTGTTGTCGGGATTGACGCGGCCGACGCCGCCGTTCGGCCAGCCGGAGAGGGTCGGGAAGGTCATCTCGCCCATCGACGTATTACGCTCGTGCTTCCCCGTCACCCGGATCTCGGTCCCGTGGCAGTAGAAGCACGATTCCGCATCCGTGACATCGCCGTGGGACTGCTGGGCGAGCAGGCCGCCCGAGAACTTCTGCCCCCCGTTGACCGTGCCCACGAGATCCTGGTAAAGCGCGTTGTGCTTCAGGTTGCCGTAGGCGCGCGACATCATGTTTTCGGCGTACTGGTCGCGTTCGACCGGATGGCAGCGGGCGCAATCCGCCGGAGAGACCACGATATGCACCGGGTGACCGTTGTGTTCGAAGGTGTCGGCGTGCGTCCCCGGGTTGGCCGTGTGGCACTCGGCGCACCCGACGACCGTCCCCGCCAGCGGCCCGGGAACCGACGCTGCGGAGATGCGGCGTGACAGCGGCTCGGCCGTCAGCGCTTCGACCGGGGTGACGCGGGAATGGCGGCTGCGGCGCCAGTCCGCGACGATGCCGGGCGTGACCGATTCGTGGCACCCGATGCACTCGGAGGTCGCTTCGCTGACCGGCGGATCGGCCGTCAGGACGACCTGCGGGAACGATATCGTAAACCCGAAAAGGAACAGAACCGTCGCAACGCGCCTCATGAAGCCCTCCCATCGGTGATTCGCCGATTCGAGTCCATGCTACGTCACGAATGGAAGCGACTCAATCCTTTACCCCGCGGCGTTCGCAGTTTCCCAGTCGAGAATCGCCGAGAGCACTTCCTCGGGGCTCCGCCCGGCCTGCATCCGGCGCATCAGGTCGCGGTTCCGGGCCGCGCGGCTGAGCAACCCGAGCAGCTTCACCTGGATCGCCGGGTCGGCGAAGGGCGTCAGGATCAGGAAGACGATCTCGATCGGCTTCTCGGTCGTGACATCGGAAATTCCCGCATGCGTCAGCCCGATGGCGACCACGGCGCTCGCAAGCGATTCCAGCCTGGCGTGCGGGAAGGCCACGCCCTCGTTGAAGAAGGTCGATCCCTGCTCTTCCCTTTCGAGCACGTTCCGGAGGATCGGGGCGGGATCTCCCGCCTGCCCGTCCGAGGCCGCGGCGTCGACCAGCATCCGGAGTACGAGTTCCTTCTGGACGGGCTGATTCCAGGTCACGATGCGCCGGAAAGTCAGGAGATCGCCCAGACGCGGGCCGGCGTTCTGAATCCCGGCCGGTTCCCCCGCCGATTTGTCCGCAACGGCTTCGGGCACCGCACGGGATTCCGGCCGGGCAGGCTCCTGCGTACGGGGCTGCGTGTCGAGAACGACGATGGTCAGGCCGGAAGGCGCATGGATCAGCCGCTCGACTGCGCTTCGCTCGCCCAGGAGCCGTTTCCACCAGGGGCGGATCGTGGGGCTGCCCACCACGAGCGTTCCCGCGCGATACTCCTTCGCGAACCTGAGAAGCGTTTCGACCACGTCCTCGCCCTTGTAGGTGAACACCATGGCGCCCAGCTGTTTCGCAAGCGTCAGCGTGCCCGAAAGGATCCGCTGCGTGTGGGAGTCGATGACGGTCGGCGCCTCGGAGGGGGTCTGGACGTAGACCGCGTACCAGTTCCGGTTCAGCCGCCCGGCCAGCCGGGAAGCGTACCGGAGCAGCATTTCGCTGTTGGGACCGCGTGATGAAAGCGCCACCATCACCTGGTCCGGAGAAGCGCCGGTCTCGGGTTCGGCGGTCTCCCGCCGCTTGAGGTCGATGTGGGATGCCAGTTCGCGCAGCGCGAGTTCGCGGAGATTTTCGAGGTTTGACTCGGTGAAGAAATTGCCGAGCGCGGTGCCGATCCGGTCGGGAGGATAGATCTTCCCCTCGGCCAGCCGCTTTCGAAGGTCCTCGGTGGCGAGGTCGACGTTGACGATCTGGTCGGCCTCGGCGAGGACCGTGTCGGGAATCCGTTCGCGGATCTTTACGTGGAGGGCGCGCTCGACCGTATCGTAGAGACTTTCCAGGTGCTGGATGTTGAGCGTCGAGATGACATGGATGCCGGCGTCGAGGATGTCCTGGACGTCCTGGTACCGCTTGGCGTTCAATCCGCCCGGGACATTCGTGTGCGCGAGTTCGTCGATGAGGGCGACCGTCGGTTTCCGGACGAGCACGGCGTCGAGATCCATCTCCTCGAGGACGACGCCCCGGTACTCCTGTTTCCGGCGGGGGACCCCTTCCAGCCCTTCCACCAGCGCCGCCGTTTCCTTCCGTCCGTGCGTCTCGACCAGCCCGACGACCACGTCGATGCCTTCATCCTTGAGCCGGTGCCCTTCCAGCAGCATCTGGTAGGTCTTGCCGACCCCGGCGCCGTACCCGAGGTAGATCTTCAGCCTTCCCCGCTCCGAGTGGCGGATCATCTTCAGGAAAGTGCCGGCGCGGTCCTCCGCCATGGTTTCTCCTGTCCTCCGGTTTTACCGCTTGCCGTCGAGTTCCAGATTCAGGAGCAGCACGTTCACGCGCGGTTGTCCGAAGAGGCCGAACTGCCGCCCTTCGGTGTTGGCATCGATCTTCGCCTGCACCGCTCCCTGCGTCAACCCTCGGGCGGCGGCGACGCGCCGAAGCTGGTAACGGGCGTTCTCCGGACTGATATGGGGGTCGAGTCCGCTCGCCGAGGAAGTCACCGCATCGGCCGGAACCGGCGTCGCGTTATCCAGGCCGTTCTCCTTCCGGTAGTCGGCGACCCGTCCCGTGACGTCGTCGATCAGTTTTTTCGAGAGCGGACCCAGGTTCGTTCCGGAAGAGTTGGCCGCGTCGTATCCCTGCCCCGCGGCGGACGGCCGCGAATGGAAGTAGCCCGCACCGGAAAAGGACTGGCCGATCAGCGCGGAGCCGATCACGTGGCCGCCTTCGCGAAGCAGCGATCCGTCGGCCTGCGCCGGAAAGACCCTTCCGATGCCGTAGACGGCCAGCGGATAGGCGCCGCAGCACACGATCGCGAGGAGGAGCGTCGAGACGATCGACGCGCGAAATTCGGAAAAAAGGCGGTTCATGGCGGTTTCCCTCTCCTGTCTATATCAGATGAAACGCGGTCAGCGCGACGTCGATCACCTTGATCCCCGGGAAAGGCAGCAGGAGGCCGCCCAGACCGTAGATCAGCAGGTTCCGCCGCAGCATCGCGGCGGCGCTGACGGCGCGGAACTTGACCCCCCGAAGCGCGAGCGGGATCAGCGCGATGATGATGAGCGCGTTGAAGATGACGGCACTCAGGATGGCGCTCCTCGGGGAGTGGAGCCCCATGATGTTCAAGGGCGCGATCATCGGGAAGACGCCGATCAGCATGGCCGGGATGATGGCGAAATATTTCGCCACGTCGTTGGCGATCGAGAAGGTCGTCAGCGCCCCGCGGGTGATCAGCATCTGCTTTCCGATCTCGACGATCTCGATGAGCTTGGTCGGATTGGAGTCGAGGTCGACCATGTTGCCGGCCTCCTTGGCGGCCTGCGTCCCGGTGTTCATGGCGACACCGACGTCGGCCTGCGCCAGCGCCGGGGCGTCGTTGGTGCCGTCACCCGTCATGGCGACCAGGTACCCTTCCGCCTGCTCCTGCTTGATGCGCGCCAGTTTGTCCTCGGGTGTCGCCTCGGCCATGAAGTCGTCCACCCCGGCCTCGCGTGCGATAGCCGCCGCTGTCAGCGGATTGTCGCCGGTGATCATGACGGTCTTGATCCCCATCGCACGGAACCGTTCGAACCGGTCTTTCAAGCCCCCCTTGACGATGTCTTTCAGGTAGACGACGCCCATCACGTGCCCGTTTTCGGCCACGACCAGCGGCGTGCCGCCGTTGAAGGAAACGCGGGTCACGGCGTCGTCCACTTCGGCAGGGAAGGTGCCGCCGACAAACTTCTTGACCGATTCGGCCGCTCCTTTCCGGACCTTCCTTCCATCGACGTCGACGCCGCTCATCCGGGTCTGCGCCGTAAAGGGGATGAACTGCGCATGGGGCATATCGGCAAGCGACCGCCCGCGCAACCCGAACTGCTTGGCCAGCACCACGATGCTGCGGCCCTCGGGCGTCTCGTCGGCCAGCGAGGCGAGCTGGGCGGCGTCGGCCAATTTCTCGACTGTCACGCCGGAGGCCGGGATGAATTCGGCCGCCTGCCGGTCGCCCATCGTGATCGTGCCCGTCTTGTCGAGCAGCAGCACGTTCACGTCGCCTGCCGCCTCGACGGCCCGGCCGCTCATGGCGAGGACGTTTTTCTGGACCATCCGGTCGATCCCCGCGATGCCGATGGCCGAAAGGAGCCCGCCGATGGTCGTGGGGATGAGGCACACGAGCAGTGCGGAGAGAACGGTGACCGACAGCGGGACGTTGGCGTAGTTCCCGTAGAATTTGAGCGTCATCACGACGACGAGGAAAATGATCGTCAGTGCGGAAAGCAGGATCGTCAGCGCAATCTCGTTGGGCGTCTTCTGCCTTGAGGCCCCTTCCACCAGGGTGATCATCCGGTCGAGAAAGCTTTCCCCCGGATTCGCCGTCACGCGGACGACGATCCGGTCGGACAGGACGCGCGTCCCGCCGGTGACCGCGCTCCGGTCGCCGCCGGCCTCGCGAATCACGGGCGCGGATTCGCCCGTGATGGCGGACTCGTCCACCGACGCGATCCCCTCGGTGACCTCTCCGTCACCGGGAATGACCTCTCCGGCCACGACGACCACGCAGTCGTCCTTGCGCAGCGATTCGGCCGTGACCGTTTCGATCGACCCGTCCATCAGCATCCTGCCGGCCATCGTGCTCGTGCGCGTCTTCCGCAGCGCGTCGGCCTGCGCCTTGCCGCGCCCTTCCGCCATCGCCTCGGCGAAGTTTGCGAAAAGGACCGTGAACCAGAGCCAGAGCGTCACCTGGAAACCGAAGCCCAGCGGTTCGCCGGGGGACCGGAAGAACAGGCCGATGCTGGTGACGGCCGCGCCCACCTCGGTGACGAACATGACGGGGTTGCGCAGCATGGTCGCAGGAGAAAGTTTGCGCAACGACGCGCCGATCGCCGGCACGACGATCGTCCTGTCAAAAAGGGAATGGGTTTTTCCAGCCATGGGAAGATCTCCTTAAAACAGCAGGTTCGATTCGGCCATCAGGAAATGTTCGACGATGGGCCCCAGCGACAGCGCCGGGAAGAAGCTCAACGCCCCGACGATCAGGATCGTTCCCACCAGCAAGACGACGAACATCAGGTCGGAGACCGGAAAACTTCCCGCGCTCTCGGGCACGAGCTTCTTTTTGGCCATGCTGCCGGCCAGCGCAAGGACCGGAACGATGAAGAGGAAGCGCCCAAACACCATCGACAGCCCCAGCGTCGTGTTGTACCAGGGCGTGTTCGCGGTCAACCCGGCGAAGGCGCTCCCGTTGTTTCCCGTGGTGGAGGAGAAGGCGTAAAGGATCTCGCTGAAGCCGTGCGGCCCGGCGTTGTTCAACCCCGCAAGCCCCCACTTGCTGCTGACCGCCCACGCCGTGAAGCACAGGATGTCGAAGATCAGCACCATGACCGCGATCACGCTGACCTTGATGTCGTACGACTCGATCTTCTTCCCCAGGTACTCCGGCGTTCGCCCGACCATCAGCCCCGCGAGGAAGACGGTCAGGACGACGAACACGAGCATCCCGTAGAGCCCCGCGCCCACGCCTCCGAAGACAACCTCGCCCAGCTGGATGTTCAGCATCGGGACCAGGCCGCCCAGCGGCGTGAATGAATCGTGCATCGCGTTGACCGCCCCGCAGGAGGCGTCGGTCGTGATCGTGGCGAAGAGGGCGGATTCGAAGGGGCCGAAACGGACCTCCTTTCCTTCCATGTTGCCGGGCGAGGAGACGACGCCCGCCGCCTGCAGCCTCGGGTTACCGTGAACCTCGGCCCCCCAGCAGACCAGGACCCCGGCGAGGAAGAGCACCGTCATGGCGCCCCATACCGCCCAGCCGTGGCGCTGGTGTTTCACCATCTTGCCCAGGTAGTACGTCAGCCCGCTGGGGATCAGGAAGATCGCCAGCATCTGGAGAAAGTTGGAGAGCGGCGTCGGGTTCTCGTACGGGTGCGCCGCGTTCGCGTTGGTGTAACCCCCGCCGTTGGTCCCCAGCATCTTGATCGCCACCTGCGACGCCATCGGTCCCTGGACGATGCTCTGGATGACGGCACCGTTGTCCAGCGTGCGCGCGGTGGTGTACGGCTTGAAGTTCTGGATCATCCCTTGGGACATCAGGAAAACGGAGAACGCGAGCGCGAGCGGCAGCAGCAGGTAAAGGTGAAGGCGGACCAGGTCGACCCAGAAATTGCCGACCGTTTTCGAACAGCTTCTCGCGATGCCTCGCACCAACGCCGCGGCGACGGCGATGCCGGCCGCAGCCGAGGTGAAATTGTGGATCGCGAGGGCGAGCATCTGGGAGAGGTACGACATCGTCGACTCGCCGCCGTAGCTCTGCCAGTTCGTGTTCGTGGTGAAGCTGATCGCCGTGTTGAAGGCGAGGTGATCGGGCACGGCCCCCATCGCCTGCGGGTTCAGCGGAAGGCGATGCTGCAGGCGGAGCAGCGCATAAGTCAGCAGCCCGCCGACGAGGCTGAAAGCAAGGAGGGAGAAGGCGTACCGTTTCCAGTCCTGTTCGCTTTGCGGATCGACGCCCATCAGGCGGTAGAAGCCTTTCTCGACCGGGCGGAATACGGGGTCCAGGAAAGTTTTTCCCTGCGGATCCAGAACCTTGAACAGCCAGAGCCCCATCGGCTTCGTGAGCGCCAGGAGAAGGACCACATAGAGGACGAGTTCGATCCAGCCGTAGATATCCATAGGATGCTCCACTTTCCCCTTTTAGAATTTTTCCGGCCGGATGACCGACACGAAGAGATAGACGATCAGTGCGACCCCGACGATCCCGACGAATGTTTCCATTTTTCGCTACACCCTTTCCGGATTGGGAGCGTGATCCGCCCTGTCGAGCGTGATGATGAAGGTGCTGCCTTCCCCTTCGCAGCTTTCCGCCTCGACGGTCCCGCCGTTCGCCTCGACGATCTCCTTCACGATCGACAACCCGAGTCCGATCCCGGTTTCGTCCCCCTGCCCCGGGACGCGGAAAAACTGCTGGAAGAGGCGGGGCATGTATTGCTTCGGAATTCCTACGCCGGTGTCGGTCACCCGGAAAACGAGGTGCCGGTCGTCGGAGAGGGCCGTCAGCGTGACGCGGCCGCCGGCCGGGGTGTGCTTCAGCGCATTGGAGATCAGGTTGTCGAATACATTGGCGATGCGGGCCGGGTCGACCCAGACTTCGGGAAGCGACTCGGGCACGTCCACATCGAACGTGACGCCGCGGTCGCGCGCCACGGACCGGAACGGTTCGACGACGGACGAGGCGAGCCGGGCGGCCGGAACGGGTCGGAAGGCCATGGCGGCCCTGCCGGATTCGATCCGGCTGATGTCGAGCAGATCGTCGAGGATGGCATTCAGGCGGTCGGAATCGTCCCGGGCCGCGAGCAATACCTCGACCTGTTTTTCGGTGAGGGAGCCGATCTTCTCGTCCAGCATCAGGTGGACCGCCATCCGGATGGAGGTCAGCGGCGTCTTCAACTGATGGGATACGGTGGAAATGACGCCCCGCTTGAGCTCGTCCTGCTCCCGCTGCCGCGTCATGTCTTCCAGCACAAGGACGACGCCGGCGGGCATCTTGTCCGAATCCATTATGGGGATCGCCCTCGGCTGCCAGAACCGCTCTTCGTTCCCCACGAATTGCTGCACCGGCGCCTCGCAGGACAGGGAAGGCCTTCCCGTCCGCAGCGCCTTGTCGACAACGGGAAACATCCAGGCATGGTGAAGGTCCTGGAGGTAGGCCTCGGGACGGAGCCCGAACACGTCGCGGGCGGCGGCCGTCGCCACCTCGACGCGGCCGTCGGGATCGAGGACGGCGATCGCGTCGGGCAGGCTGTCGAACGCCTGCTGGACCGAGCGCTGGATGCGCAGCATCTTCGCCTGGCCGCTGCGCCGGAACTCGCGGAGCGCGGCCGTCATTTCGTTGAACGACTCGGAGAGCTGCCCGATCTCGTCCTGGGAACCCGACTGGATCACGAGGTCGAGATTGCCTTTTCGAATTTCTTTCGCCGAGTCGATCAGCCGGTTGATCGGCCGCAGGATCCATCGCCCGGTCCCGTACATGAACAGCGACGCCACAAGCAAGACGGCCGCCAGCAAGCCGTACGTCTGCCGGCGAGCGGATACGGCGCGCCTGCGGGCATCCCGGTCCATCGTAACCATGTTTTCCTGGTTCATCCGCTGGATCGCGTCGGCCGTCTCCTTGATGTCGCCGAAAAGCGGCAGCAACTCGGAGAAATATATTTTCCGCCGTGCATCCGGCGTCAGGCGGGGGTCGCCGATCGACCGGATACGATCGCCGTATTGCCCGAAGAGGACCCGCAACCGTTCCGCCTTTTCCCCTTCGCCCTGAATCGTGATGTTGTGGAGTTCGGTATCGAGCGCTTTGGCAAACCGGGGCAGCCAGACCGAGATCTGGTCGTTGCCCCGCCCCGGATCGCCCAGGAGCGTGAAGACGGCACCGCTGTCCATGCGCTCGAGAGACTCCTTCATTTCCTGGCACGCGAGAACGCTCCGGTAATTTTCGCGGAGGATCACGTCGATCGACCGGCCCAGTTCCGTGATGCGTGAAATGCTGTGAAACCCGAGGACGGAGATGATCAGGAGCAACCCGCCGAAACCCAGCAGAAGTTTCTGACGAAGACTCATTTCGCGCCCCTCCCGGCTGATTCATTCCCCGCCGCTTCGCGGCCTTCTCTCAACCTCTTTCCATCGCAAGAGGCATGCCCGCGCGGCCAGGAGACAACTGGCTGATAACATGGCGGATTAATTAACAGATCCGTGCGCGGCACCTCCAGTTCGCAAGACGGCCACCCCGGAGCATTGCAATCCGCAAGAGTGGCTATATCCCGTACTGCTTCCGGCGCCGCCAGAGTGTCGCCTGGTCGATCCCGAGGATCTCGGCCGCTTCCTGGAGCGATTTCGCCATCGCCAGGACCCGTCGGACATGCTCTTCCTCGAGTTGGGCCAGGCTGACACGCCCGCCGGTTCGCAGCGGCGCCTCCGCGCCGGAAATCCTCTCGGGAAACAGCTCGGCGCCGACCCGGTCGGAACCGCACAGGATCGAGGCGCGCTCGACCACGTTGCGAAGTTCCCGGAGATTGCCCGGCCAGCGATAGGCGACCAGTCGGACGACCGCCTCATCGGTGAAACCGAGGATCCGCCGGTGGTGAAGTTTCGCGTAAAAAGCCAGAAGCCGGGCGGCTATGGCGGCGATATCGTCGGCTCGTTCCCGAAGCGGGGGGAGCTCGACCTGGATGACGTTGAGCCGGTAATAAAGCTCCTCGCGGAAGCGACCTTCACGAACCGCGGCCTCGAGATCGATGTTGGTCGCCGCGATGATACGGACGTCGGCCTTCCGGGTGGTCGTGTCGCCCACGCGTTCGTACTCGCGATCCTGGAGAACGCGCAGGAGCCTGGGTTGCAGCGACAGAGGGAGGTCGCCGATCTCGTCGAGAAACAGCGTGCCGCCCTCGCAGGCGGCGATCCGGCCCGGCGAATCGCGAAGCGCCCCCGTAAACGCGCCCCGTACATGTCCGAACAGCTCGCTTTCGAGCAGCTCGGGCGAGAGCGACGGGCAGGAAACGATTGCGAGCGGTTTTTTGGCGCGGCGGCTCCATCCGTGGATCGCTTTCGCAAGGACCGACTTGCCCGTCCCGCTCTCGCCGCTCAGCAGCACCGCCGCGTCGGTCGGGGCGACCTGCCGCGCAACCTCGATCAGCCGGCGCATCGCGGGACTGCGGCTTTCGAAGTCGGCCTCGGGGGAGGCCCGCTCGAGATCCTCCTTGAGCGAGGCGACACGCGCTTCGAGCGACCGGACCTCCGCGACTTTTCGAACCGCGAGCTGGATCTGGGCGGGCGTGAACGGCTTGGGCACATAATCGACCGCTCCGCGCCGTATCGCTTCGACGGCGGTGTCGATCGAGGAATAGGCCGTGACGACGACGATCTTGAGCCAGGGGGATGCGGTCAGGAGTGCGGGGATCAGATCGAGGCCGTCGGCCGCACCGAGCCGCAGATCGACGAACGCCATGTCGAAGGTGCGTGCCCCGTTTTCGACCAACGCATCCTGGAAATTGCCGACCGCGACGACCCGGTGGCCATCGGCCTCGAGGCAGATCGCAAGCGTCTTCCGGATGTTGGCCTCGTCGTCGACGACGAGGATGTTCAATGAAGCGACGGCGTCGACGTTGTCCGGCACGTCCAACCTCCCTGGCAGAACCGGCCTGAACCCGCATTTCTCGCCAACCTGCTGCAATCATACCCCCCGTGTCCCCCGGGGTCTACGTGTCCATTCGGATCGGCAGATTCACCGCCAACCCGATTCAACGCAAGGTACGTGCCCGGAACTTCAACTGCAACTCATTGGTTTTGTTGTTGATTCAAAACAACAAATGATCGGGACATTGCGAATCGCAATATCGCGAACCAATGGCCTTGCATTCCGCAACAGGGCACAGAAAAAACAACCCCCGACGGGATGAACCCGCCGGGGGCCGGTCAAGCCGAACGGTGATTGCGGGCAGTTAGTACGCCGACGGATCGCCCGTGACCTGCTCGACCGTCACCCGCTCGCGGAAGATCCGGTAGACCCAGATCTTATAGGCGATGACGATGGGGACGAAGATGAACGCCACGACCGTCATGATCCTGAGCGTGTACTGGGACGACGACGAATTGTAGATCGTGAGCGAGGCCGCCGGGTCGATCGACGACGGGATCAGGTTGGGGAAAAGGCCGATCACGCCGGTGCCGACTACCAGCAGGATCGTCGCGCACGAGGCGAAGAAGGCGTGGAACGGCTTCCCCTTCGCCGAGAAGACACGGACCGCGACCAGTGAAAGGACCGCCAGCAGCGGCGCGGCGAAGAGCGCCGGAACGGAAAGGAAGTTGCCGAGCAGGTTCGTCGCAAACGGGGTGTAAACGAGGAAGCCGGCCGCGACGAAGAACACCGCGGGCCAGAGGGCGTTTGCGGTCTTCGCCGACCGGTCGGCCATTGCGCCGGCCGTCTTGACCGAAAGGTAGAGCGCGCCGTGCTGCAGGAACAGGACGACGAACAGGACGCCGGTCAGCAGCGCATAGGGGTTGAGGAGCCCGAAGAAGGTGCCCTGGTAGCCGTCCACCGTCATCGGCAACCCTTCGAAGATATTGCCGAACGCCACGCCGAACAGGAGCGCGGGGAGGAATCCGGTCACCTGGATGGCGCGGTCCCAACCGGCCTTCCAGCCCGGCCCGTCGAGCTTGCCGCGGAACTCGAACGCGACGCCCCGGACGATCAGCGAGAAAAGGAGCAGGAGCAGCGCGGTGTAGAGGTAGCTGAACATCAGCGCATACGTCGTCGGGAACGCGGCGAACGTCGCGCCGCCCGCGGTGATCAGCCACACCTCGTTGCCGTCCCACACCGGCCCCAGCGTGTTGATGACGACGCGCCGCTCGGCGTCGGTCTTGCCGACCACGGCCTGGAGCATGCCGGCGCCCAGCACGAACCCGTCGAGCATGAAATAGACGGCCCACAGCACCGCCCAGAGAACGAACCAAATGACCTGAAGTTCCATGATGTATTCCCCTCCCGATCCGTCTCGTCGTTAATGGGCGGCCCGGTCAGAGCCTGGCCCGGCCTTCGCGTATTTCACCAGCAGGTAGATGTCGACCACGCCCAGGAAACCGTAGAGCAGGGTGAAGCCGGCCAGCGACCCGAACACCTGCCCGGCGGTGATCGACTTCGAAACGCCCTGCGCGGTCTTCAGGACGCCATAGACGACCCACGGCTGCCGCCCCATCTCGGCCACGACCCACCCGAGCTGGTTCGCGAGATACGGAAGCGGGATGGTGAACACCATCAGCTTGAGGAAGAACGGGTACTTCTCGAGCACCCCGGCCTTGCGGGAAAGGAGAAAGCCGATCAGCGCCATCAGGATGAGATAGCTGCCGATCGCGACCATGGTCCGGAAGCTGATGAAGACGGGGAGCACCGGCGGACGCTCGTCCGGCGGGATGCTCTTGAGCCCCCGGACTTCGCCGTCGAAGGAGTGCGTCGCGAGGAAACTGAGCATGTTCGGAATCGCGATCGTTTCGAAATGGTTGTGGCCTCCATCCGAATCGGGAATCATGAAAAGGTGCATCGGCGCGCCCTTCTGCGTCTCCCAGACCGATTCCATCGCGGCGAACTTGGCCGGCTGCGTCTTGACGACCTCGAGGGCCGACTGGTCGCCTACGAAGGCCACCGCCAATGTCGCGAAGAGGCCGAACGCGGCTGCGATCCGGAACGACTCGCGGAAGAATTTCGGGTTGTCGTGCTTGCGGAGCAGGTGCCAGGCGGAGACGCCCATGATGAAGAAGGCGCCGACCGCGTAGCCCGAGGTGATCTGGTGGCCGAACTTGATCAGGCCGTACGGATTGGTGAGCACCGCGAGGAAGTCGGTCATCTCGGCGCGCCCGTTGCGGATGACATAGCCGACCGGGTGCTGCATCCAGCCGTTGGCGAGGATGATGACGAGCCCCGAGACGTTGGTGGCGATCGCGACGATCCAGATCGACATGAGGTGGACCTTCCGGCTCACTTTCTCCCAGCCGAAGATCCACACGCCGATGAAGACCGACTCGAGGAAGAAGGCGACGGTCGCCTCGATGGCCAGCGGCGCCCCGAAAATGTCGCCCACGTATTTCGAGAACTCGGCCCAGTTCATGCCGAACTGGAACTCCATGGTGATGCCCGTCACAACCCCGAGCGCGAAGTTGATGAGGAACAGCTTCCCCCAGAACTTCGCCATCTTCAGGTACAGTTCGTCGCCGGTGCGGACGTAGCGCGTCTCCATCCAGGCGACCAGGACGGAGAGGCCAAGCGTCAGCGGAACAAAGATGAAGTGGAACATGCAAGTGACCGCGAACTGCAGCCTGCTCAGGGCCAGGACATCCATCGAAATCATCCCCCTTGTTTATTTTTCGCCAGATCGGCGATGGTCACGCAATCCAGGATCGAGACGACCTGCGTCTGGACCCGCTTCCAGACCGGGTGGACGTGACATTCCCGGTCGCGGTTGCAGGACCCCTGGCCCGTCAGGCATCGGTTGGGGACGATCGGCCCCTCTACCGCCTCGACGATCTCCCGCAGCGTGATCGCCGAGGGCGGCTTCGCGAGCGTGAACCCGCCCTTCGCCCCCCGCGACGAACGGACGATCCCCTGCTTGGCGAACGCCTGGAGGATCTTGGCCATGAACGCGGCCGGTGCATCGGTCGCGGCGGCGATGTCGCCCAGCAACACCATCTCGTCGGGCGGTTGTTGCGCGAGGTTGATGATGCCTCGAATGGCGTATTCCCCCTTGCGGGTGAGTGCCATCATCTATTTCGGACCATTACGATCATAATAGTCCCGATTATAATCCGGAGTCGGGTGGCGTCAAGTTATTTTTGCAGGGGAAGGTGGAGAAATGCCGGCTAAAGGACGGGGTTGACGATACCACCGTCGCGCGTACAGGTTTTCGGACCGCCGCATTCGATCTTGCAAGGGTCCATGTGCGTGACGACATTGGCGTTTCCGAGCAGGGCGCCGATTTCCTTTTCGAGATGGTCGGCCACGGCGTGGCCGTCGGCCACGGTGACCTCGCGGCAGAGGACGACGTGGAAATCGACGTGGCACTCGGAGCCGGCGCGGCGCGTGCGCAGGTCGTGGTAGTCGACGAGCATCGGGCGGTGCGATTCGATGACCTCCCGGATGCGGGCGACCGTTTCATCCGGCAGCGTCCGGTCGAGCAGTTCCTGGACGGCATCTGCCAGCAGCTTTCCGGCGGCATATAGGATGTAGAAACCGACGAGGATCGCGATGCCGGGATCGATCCATTTCCAGCCGGTGACCCGGAAGACGACGAGCGCAACCAGGATGCCGCCGTTCGTGTAGACGTCGGTGGCAAAATGGAGCGCATCGGCCGTGAGCACGCTGGAACCGGTTTCCCGGCCGACCCGGCGCAGGTAGCGCGTGACGGCCAGCGAGGCGAAGACGCCGAACAGCATGATCGCGATGCCGCCGTCGGCCGACTCGGGCGCCTTCCCCGCTGTCAGGCGGACGTACCCCTCGCGGAGCACCCAGATCCCGGTGTACGCGATCACCCCACCCTGGAAGAGCGTCGCGAGCGCCTCGACCTTGCCGTGGCCGTAGGGGTGCTTCGCGTCGGGCGGTTGCATCGACTGGCGGATCGAAAAGAGGTTGACCGCCGACATGAAGA
>JANXQJ010000035.1 GCA_025356865.1 Deltaproteobacteria bacterium
CCCTGCTCCTGTACCACGTGTTCCGCAGGATGACGGGCCGAACATGGGAAAGCGCGATGGTCGCCGCGCTGTTCGCCGTCCACCCGTTGCACGTCGAATCGGTGGCGTGGATCGCCGAGCGAAAGGATGTTCTCAGTACCTTCTTCTGGTTCCTGGCGATGGGCGCGTATGCCCGCCATGCCGAGAGGCCCGGGACGGCCCGTTATGCCGTCCTGTCGCTGTTTTTCGCGTTCGGCCTGTTGTCCAAGCCGATGTTGGTGACGCTGCCGTTCGCCCTCCTCCTCCTCGATTACTGGCCCTTGAACCGGTTCACGCGGCATTCCGCCCTTCGGTTGATCCTCGAGAAACTCCCGCTCGTCCTGCTGTCCGCGATTTCGTGCGTGGTGACTTTCATCGCCCAGCGATCCGCGATGGAAACCGGCACCTCCTTTCCCCTGGGCCTCCGGATCGGCAACGCGTTGCTGGCCTACCCGGCCTATCTGTCGAAGGCCGCTTGGCCATCGGGGCTGGCGGTCTTTTACCCCCATCCGGGCGCCGGCCTCGTCTCATGGAAAGTCGCCTTGGCCGGTTTGCTCCTGCTCGGAATCACCGCGCTCGCCATCCGGCAGGCGCGTTCGAGGGGATGGTTCGCGATGGGTTGGTTCTGGTTCCTCGGGACGCTCGTGCCGGTGATCGGGATCGTCCAGGTGGGCGCACAGGCCATGGCCGACCGGTATGCCTACGTTCCCCTGACCGGAATATTCGTGATCGCGGCGTGGGAGGGTGGGGAAGTCATCCGCAGGCATGCCGTCCCTCCCCGGGTGGCCGCTTTGTTTGCCGCGACGGTGATCGCGGCGTTCTCGATCTGTGCCCGGCAGCAGGTGACGTACTGGCGGGGGGCCGTTCCACTGTTCGGGCACGCGGTTATGGTCACGAAAGACAACTGGGTGGCCCACAGCAAGCTGGGAAACGCGGCTTCCCTGGCCGGAATGGACGAGGAAGCGCTGGCCCATTACCGGGAGGTGCTCCGGATCATCCCGGGCGATGCGCATGCCGAGTATTCGATGTATTCGATCCTCGACAGGCTGGGGAGGAAGGATGAGGCGCTCCGCCATTTCAGGGCGGGGTTGCGCGCCAATGGAGACGCGAGCCGGGCGAATTCGGTCGGGATGGATTTCGCCGGGTCCGGGAAGATCGAGGAGGCGGCGGCCTGTTTCGAGGAGGCGGTTCGCCTGCGCCCCGACTATGCCGATGCGCACTACAACCTGGCCGTCGCGCTCGGGCGGCTGGGAAAACGGGACGAGGCGATCCCCCATTTCCGGGAAGCGCTGAAAATTCCCCCCGCGGATGCGGATGCGCACAACCGGATCGGGGTATCGCTCGTCCGCCTCGGCCGGGATGAAGAGGCGCTCGCCCATTTCCGCGAGGCGCTCCGGATCCGGCCCGGCGACGGGGATGCGAAGACCAACCTTGACGCGACGATCAGGCGATTGAAGCCGAAGCCCGGCGGGCGCCGATAAAGGGAGTGCCGATAAAGGGAGTTGATTTTCCCGGGGCCGGTGAGGTAAACTCTCCGTTCCCTAATGGTGTGGGGATGTAGCTCAGCTGGGAGAGCGCCTGAATGGCATTCAGGAGGCCGACGGTTCGATCCCGTTCATCTCCACCATGCAAAACCAACCCCTTGCGGTGAAAGCCGCAGGGGGTTTTTCTTTGTGTTCTTTGTTCGGTTGCGTCGGGGTTGCTGTTTCCTCGGGATTTCCCATCCACGAGCTGTTTCCCAAAATGGTCCATGGCATGTGGTTTCGGGGTTTCAACCGAATCCGCGGGAAGTATACTGTCGATATGACACCCACGTCCTCCGAAGTGATTCGCAAGATCACGGACCACCGGGAAGAGTTGGCCCGGTATTCCGTGCGTTCCCTATCCGTTTTCGGGTCCGTCGCAAGAGGCGTCGCCGCTCCCGGCAGCGATGTGGACCTTCTCGTGGAATTCGATCGTTCCGTCGGCTTGTTTCATTTCATCCGTCTGAAACTGTTTCTCGAATCGGTTCTGGGCGTGAAGGTCGACCTGGTGACGCCCGACGCACTCAAAGTCGCGGTCCGCGACCAGATTATGCGGGACGCCATCCGTGCCGCGTGATCACCGGCTTTTCCTGCCGGATATCCTGGAAGCGATCGGGAAGGTCTGCCGATATACGGAAGGAATGTCGTTCGAGGAATTTGTCGCGGATGAGAAGACCATCGATGCGGTTGTCCGAAATGTAGCCGTGATCGGCGAGGCCGTCCGTGGCATTCCCGACGAGATCGTTGCCGCGAATCCCGAAATCCCGTGGGCCGAAATGCGCGGGATCCGGAATGTCGTGGTTCATGATTATTTCGGGATCAGCCACATGATCCTCTGGGATACGGCCAAGGAAGATCTTCCTCCGCTCGTCCCGCTCTTCACCCGAATGCTTTCCTGAAGGAGGCCGACGGTTCGATCCCGTTCAGCTCCACCATGCAAAACCAACCCCTCAAATCGTGTGAATCCGGAGAGACGGCAACGTGCCTGAGCGCGTCATGCATTCAGACTCCATCGCCCGCATGGATCGCTATACCCCGAATCCGCATCACCCTAAAAGGGCAAAAGGAAATTCAGAAGGGAAATTCATGAACGCGCGAACACGGTCCGCCGTCGCCATATCCGCCCTCGCCTTGCTGCTCGCGGGTTTCGTCCCCTTGGCGGCCGCCTCCGACAACGTCGTTCGGGCGACGCTGCCCAACGGGCTCCGGGTCGTGATCGTGCCGAACCGCCTCGCGTCGGTGGTGACGACCGAAGTCACGTACCTCGTCGGGTCCGCCGATTCGCCCGAGGGGTTCCCCGGAATGGCGCACGCCCAGGAGCACATGATGTTCCGGGGGCATCCGGGGCTCTCCTCGGCCCAGTTCTCGGCGATCAGCGCGGCGCTGGGCGGCGATTCGAACGCCGGCACCTCCCAGATCACGACCGGGTATCACCTGACGGTTCCGTCCGATGCGCTGGACGTCGCGCTTCGCGTCGAGTCGATCCGGATGCGGGGCGTCCTCGACCGGGAAGGGGACTGGGTGAAGGAGCGGGGGGCGATGGAACAGGAGATCGACCGCGATCTCTCCAACCCGCAATATTCCTTCTATCTCCGCCTGCTCAAGGAAATGTACCCCGACACCCCGTTCGACCAGACGGCGCTCGGAACGCGCGACTCCTTCCGGAAGACGACCGGGGCGAAACTCCGGAAGTTCTACCGGGACTGGTATGCGCCCAACAACGCGATCCTCGTGATCGCCGGTGACGTCGATTCCGGGAAGGCGCTGGCCGAAGTGAAGCGCCTGTTCGGCCCGATCCGGTCGCGGGCGTTGCCGCCCCGGCGCCGGTATGAGATAAAGCCGATCCGCGCCGCACGCATCGAGATGGACACCGACCTGCCGAACGGCCTGGCGGTCGTGGCGTATCGCCTGCCCGGGTACGAAAGCCCCGATTACGCGGCCGGGGTGATCCTGGCCGACGTCCTCGACAGCCGCCGCGGCGATCTCTACGCGCTGGTTCCGCAAGGTCGGGCGCTCTCGGTCGATTTCAGCGGCGACGCGCTTCCGAAGGCGGCGTTCGGCTACGTGGAGGCGTCGTTTCCGAAAGGCGGAGACGGGAATGCGCTGATCGCCCGGCTCAAGGAGATCGTCGCCTCGTCCGCGAAAAACGGCTTCCCTTCCGATCTCGTGGAAGCGGCGAAGCGGCACGAGATCGCGCAGGCCGGGTTCATGAAGAATTCGGTGGCGGGGCTCGCGTTCGCCTGGTCCCAGGCGCTGGCCGCCGAGAAGCGGAACTCCCCGGATGACGACATCGACGCGATCCGGAAAGTGACCGCCTTCGACGTGAACCGCGTGGCCGCGAAATACCTCGTGAACGACACCGCGATCACGGCGCTGCTCACGCCGCGCGAATCCGGGAAAGCGGTTTCGTCGTCCGGTTTCGGCGGGGGTGAATCGTTTGCCTCGAGCCCGACGAAAGACGTGAAGATCCCCGCGTGGGCCAGGAAAGCCGTCGAATCGCCTGCCCTCCCGGTTTCGCGGATCAAGCCGTCGGACGTGACGCTTCCCAACGGCCTCCGCCTCATCGTCCAGCCTGCGTCGGTGAGCCCGACGGTCACGCTGGTCGGCCAGGTCCGGAACGAACCGGATCTCGAGACGCCGGAAGGGAAGGAAGGGGTCGACCGGGTGCTGGACGGGCTTTTCCCTTACGGGACCCGGGACCTCGACCGGATGGCTTACCAGAAGGGGTTCGACGACATCGGGGCGGAGGCATCGTCCGGAACCGGGTTCGCGCTGAAAGTGCCGGTCGACGGTTTTGAAACGGGCACCCGGTTGCTGGCCGAGAATCTGCTGCGCCCCGCGCTGCCCGAGGACGCTTTCAAGGTTGTCCGCGACGAGACGGCCGCATCGGTGGACGGGGAGATCCGCACCCCCGCGCATCTTGCGCAACGCGCGCTCCAGGCGGGCCTTTTGCCGGCGGGTGATCCCGCGTTGCGGGAGGCGACGAAGGAGAGCGTCCAGTCGCTTTCCCTCGACGACGTCCGGTCGTACCACCAAAAGGTGTTCCGGCCCGACCTGACCACGATTGTCGTCGTCGGCCAGGTCACGCTCGAACAGGCGCGGGAAACCGTCGAGCGGTACTTCGGGGCGTGGAAGGCCTCGGGGGCGAAGCCGGCAACCGATCTCCCGGGTGTCCCGCCGAATCGCCCGTCCACGGCCGAAGTGCCGAACGCGATTCGGGTGCAGGCCGAGGCGACGCTTGCGGAGACGGTGTCGATCACGCGCTTCGACCCCGATTATTATCCGTTGCAGGTGGGAACCAGCGTTCTCGCCGGCGCGTTCTACGCGACCCGGCTCTATCGCCATCTACGGGAAGAGACCGGGCTCGTCTACCATGTGGGCGCCCGTCTCAACGCCGGAAGGAGCCGGTCGACCTTCTCGGTGAACTTCGCCTGTGACCCGGCGAACGTTTCAAGGGCGCGCGACCTGGTCGTTCGCGATCTCAATTCGATGCGGGAGCAGCCGGTCACTCCGGCTGAACTGAGGCAGGCGAAAGTCATCCTTCTGCGAAAGATTCCGCTTTCCGAGTCGAGCACCGACCGGATCGCGGGGATGCTTGCCCATTATGCGACGGAGGGGTTGCCGCTCGACGAACCGGTCCGGGCGGGGAAGCGGTACCTCGAGATCACGGCCGCCGAGGTGCGGGATGCGTTCGCAAGGCGGATACGGCCCGCGGATTTCGTGCAGGTGACCGAAGGGCCCGCATCGAAGTAAGGCTGCGAAACCGGTTGGCCGGTTATTTCCGCAGCACTTCGCCCAGCACCCGGCTCAGTTCGCCGACCTTGAACGGTTTGCGCGCCACGCCCAGGAACCCGTAGTCGCGATAGCTGGCCATCACCGGATCGTTCGAGTAACCGCTCGACACGATGATCCGGACGTCCGGATCGATCTCCCGAAGCCGCTGCGCCGCCTCGACGCCCCCCATGCCGCCCGGGATGGTCAGATCCATGATGACCGCTCCGAAAGGGAGCCCGAGCGACATCGCCTTCCGGTAGAGCGCGATCGCTCCCTCCCCGTGTTCCGCGAAATCGGGTTCGTAGCCGAGCCGCTCGAGCATCGCCCCGATGACGTCGCGTACGAAGGGCTCGTCGTCCATCACGAGGACCCGTCCGGTGCCCGCCGTCAACCCTTCGCGGGGCGCCGTGTCGGAAAGCACCGCGTGGCGCGTGGCCGGCAGCCACATCTTGAATGTGGCGCCTTCCCCCGGTTTCGACGAGACCTCGATGTGCCCGTCGTGCCGCTTCACGATCGAGTAGACGGTGGCGAGCCCCAGCCCGCTCCCCTTCTGCTTGGTCGTGAAATACGGATCGAAGATCCGCTCGAGGTGTTCGGGGACGATCCCGACGCCCAGGTCCGACACGGAGATCGTGACGTAGTCGCCGGGGGGAAGCGGCAGCGGATCGCCGGCCGCCACGGTCGTGTTCCCGGTCAGGATCGTCACGGTTCCGCCGCCGGGCATCGCCTGGTTCGCGTTGATGATCAGGTTGTTGATCACCTGGCTGATCTGGCCCGGATCGACTTCGGCCGGCCACAGTTCCGGGTTTCGTTCGAAGTCGAGCCGGACGTTCGAGCCCCGCAGCGCGAAGCCCGCGGTGTCCGAGATCAGGTCGCCGATCGACGCCGCCTCGCGAACCGGAGCCCCTCCGCGCGAAAACGTGAGCAACTGCTGGGTCAGGTCCTGTGCCCGGAGCGAGGCCTTCTCGGCTTCGACGAGCCGCTGGTGGATCTCGTCTTTCGGTTTCGTGACCGCAAGCGACAGGGTGATGTTGCCCAGGATGGCCATCAGCAGGTTGTTGAAGTCGTGCGCGATGCCGCCTGCCAGCACGCCCAGCGATTCGAGCTTGCGGGAGCGGAGCAGGTCTTCCTCGAGTTGCTGGCGCGCGCGTTCCACGCGCTTCCGTTCCTCGATCTCGGCACTCAGCTCGGCATTGGTGTGACACAGTTCGCCGGTCCGTTCCTCGACCCGTTTTTCGAGCGTCTCGTTGAGTGCCGCGAGGTCGGCGAATCGGGCCGCGAGCGTTTCGGCCATCGCGCGGAAACTCCGGATCAACGAGCCGGTCTCGGCGATCCGGCTCTCGGGCCATTCCACGGTTTCGCGCCGGGCCAGCCGGTTCTGGAGTCCCCCGCTGATCTGGTCGAGTTGCTCGATGCTCCGGACCGTCCGGCGGCTGACGATGTGCGCTCCCGCGAGCGCGAGGGCGAAGATGCCGAGCAGCAGCGTCAGGGTGCTGTAATAGCGCGAGTAGAGCTCTTTCTGGAACGGCGCCATGGAGGTTTCGAGGATGAGTTTCCAGCCGGAGCCGCTTTCCAGGCCGATCTCGGTGAGGTAGAAGCTTTTTCGGGTCTGCTCGGTCCCGGGGGTGCGGTTTTCCTGCATCGGCCGGCGAATCCAGAGGCCGTCCAGGACGGCCCGCACTTCTCCGTTTTCGTGCCAGTCGTATTTCGACATGGCGGTGAGGTCTTTCCGGTTGCAGGCGATGATCCGCTGGTTCCGGTCGACCAGCGTGGCCCGCACGTCCCATTTCCCGGAGACCTTTTCGATGAGGTCGTCCCACACGTTGAGGTTGATGACCCCGCCGATGTAGCCGAGGTATTCCCCGTCCCGCAGGATGGGGTGCGCCAGGATGACGATCGGGTCGGGCCGCCCGAGCCGGGACTTGACCACGTCGGAGGTGACCAGGGCGTGCGTCTTCGTGACTTCGGCGACGAAGGGCTGGCTGGAGACATCGACCCCGATGGTCGAGCGTCCCAGTTCGTCGACCGGGGGATCATGCGCGACGACGACCCCCCGCGCATCGACGACTCCGAGCCGCAGCAGGCCGGGCGACCCGGTCCGGATCGTCTTGAGCCAGCGTTGCGTCTCCTTCGGCAGCGCTTTCGGTTCGAGCGAGGCCGCGACGGCCGCGACCGCCTTGATGTTGTCTCTCATCCAGGCGTCGAGGATGCTCTTCCCCTGGTTCGCCACGTTGACCAGCTCGGTCCGGACTTCACGCTCGAGCCGTTTCCCGTCGGATTGCCCGTTGAGGACGACGATGCAAAGGGCGGGGATCAGGACGAAGCAGGAGAGCGAGGTGAAGAGCGCCTCGCGGAAACTGATCCGGTCGCGCACGCCGAACGGGGAGGAGAGCGAGGTGAAGGAGAGCAGGATCACCAGCGTCCGGGCGATCAGCGCGTTGAGGATATGGTTGGCTGCGTTGCGCGTCAGGACGAAGAGTGCGCTGGACGGCTCGGCGTTCATGACGCCGGAGAATACGACGAAGTAGAAGGGCATCCCGGCGAAGAACCAGAAAAGGGTGTCGGCGACCACGAGGTCGATCTTGACCCGCCGCCAGAGGAGCGCCACCACGGCCGCCTCGGCGGTGAAGGTGACCATCGCGTAGGGGTGGTGGTAGAGGCCGAGCGTGTAGGAGGAGGCTGCGAGCGCGGCGAAGATCCCCCAGCCCGCACCGTACCACTGGATGATCATCATGACCGGGATCGAGCCGAAAAGCAGGTCGGAACCGAGCAGGAATGGCGCCCTGAAATGGTTGCCGGCCAGGCCGGCCAGGATCAGGACCGGCAGCATCGCCGTCCGGACAAGTCGTTCACTGCGGGAAAGTTCGGTAGACAACGGGTCCTCGTTTCAACGTCTTCGATATATAGTTGCCTTTATCCGCTCGGGCTACAACCCCGAATCGGGGGCTGCAGCGGGGAAACGCTTTGCTCCCGCTCTCCCTGCTTTGTATACTATCGGCCACCGGAGGGCCTATTCATGGACTACTTGAATGTCACGATTGGCAGGATGACCGACGAGATCGCGAGGCGGTACCCCGAGAACGACGCGCTGGTCTACGTCGACCGTGGGCTTCGCCTGACCTATCGGCAGTTCCGCGAACGGTGCCGCGCGCTCTGCCGGGGCCTGATGGCGCTGGGGGTCAAGAAGGGGGACCACGTCGCGATCTGGGCCACCAACTACCCCGAGTGGGTGCTGCTCCAGTTCGCGGCCGCCCGGATGGGCGCGGTGCTCATCACCGTCAACACCGCCTATCGACCCTTCGAACTCGAATATCTCCTCAAGCAGAGCGATACCGGAACGCTCATCCTGACCGACGGCTTCAAGGACGTCGGCTATCCCGACACGCTCTACGAAGTCTGCCCCGAGCTCAAGAAGGCCCACCCGGGCCAGTTCCGTTCCGAGAAGTTCCCGCACCTGCGCAACGTCGTCCACATCGGG
>JANXQJ010000053.1 GCA_025356865.1 Deltaproteobacteria bacterium
GGGCGTGTCTACTGCGTTCCGCTCGATCGGGCTCCTCGACGTAGTGTCAACTACGCCTGCGTCGCCCTCAGGTCGCGCGCCTTGTATCCACGCCCGGCTGCGCCGCCAAAGCGACGAAGCGTGGTGAGAAATGCGGGCTAGGCGGCGCCGGGCGATTTTAGGCTGTCGCTCTCCAGTTCGGCGAGACGCTTTCGCAGTTCGCTCTCTTTTTCGCGGCGGGCGGTCGCGTCGCGGACGATCGCCGCGACACCGGTGGGGTGCCCCTTCGGGTCGCGCAGCATGACGATCGAGAACTCGATCGAGATCCGGGTTCCGTCGGCCTTGAGCGCGGGGACATTGAGCGTGTCGGCCCCGTATTTCGTCGTGCCGGTCGCCATCGCGTTGAAATAACCCTCCCAATGGCGCGCCCGCATCTTCTCGGGGATGATGAAGTCCATCGAACCGCCCACCACTTCCGACGACGGCCGGCCGAAAATCCGTTCGGCGCCCTGGTTCCAGAGCCGGATCACCCCTTCGCGGTCCGAGACGATGATCGCGTCCTGCGCGTCGGAGACGATCTGCCGGCACATCCAGTCCCTGTCTTTCGAAGACGTCCAGTCCATCTCGGCTAGCTCCGGGGTCCCATCCGAAGCGCCTCTTCGACCGCACCCTTGAGCGTCTTGAGGGAGCAGGGCTTCGAAATGACGTAGTCGACGCCTGACTCGCGAACCTTTTGCTCGTCCTGCTGGATCGCCCACCCGCTGAGCAGGATGACGGGCACGCGCGGATTGATCCGTTTCATCTCGCGCGCCACCTGCCAGCCCGACATGCCCGGCATGCTGAGGTCGGTGATCACCAGGCCGAACGAATCCCGGGCGAAGATCTCGACCGCCTCGTTGCCGGCCTGGGCGGCGACCACGAGGTGTCCGCGGGCGGTCAGCGCCTCGTTGAGCATCTTCAGGTTGAGGTCGTCGTCGTCGATGATGAGAATGCGGGCGGGAGCCGGTTTCCCGACGGGCTCGACGGCTGCGGATTCCCCGAACTGCGGAAGCGGGGCGCGCACGGGAATGCGGACCGTGAAGGTCGTGCCGAGATTTTCGGCGCTCTCGACCGAGATCTCCCCGCCGTGACGGGCGAGGATGCCGTAGACGATCGACATGCCGAGGCCCTGCCCGGTCTCCTTGGTCGTGAAGAACGGTTCGAAGATGTGCGCCTGGGTCGCCTTGCTCATCCCGGTTCCGCTGTCGGCGACCGTGACGACGATCGCGTCGCCGTCGAGTCGGGAGGAAATCGTGATGCGGCCTCCCCGGGGCATCGCCTCGACCGCGTTGAAAACCAGGTTGGAAACGACCTGGGTCAGTTCGGAAGGGTTGCCGGCGGTCGTCGCCCCGCTGCCCAGGATCTGCTCGACGTCGATCGTGATGCCCCTTGCCTCGGCCTCGTACTTCCACTTGGGCCTGGTCATCTCGACGGCATTCCGGATCACCGCGTTGACGTCGACCGCGTGGGTGGGGTGGTCCTTCCGGATGCGGGTGAAATCCTGGACCCGCTTGACCGTCTCGGCGCCCTGCAGCGTGATCTGCTCGATCATCTCGAGCCCCGCGAGGATGGTGGCCCGGTCCGGTTCCTTTTCAGCCAGCTTGAGCGCGAGCAGCTCGGCCTTGCCGAGGATGCCGTTGAGCAGGTTGTTGAAGTCGTGGGCGACGCCGGCGGCCATCTGCCCGAGCGCCTTGAGCCGTTCGGCGGCGACGAGCTGCTCCTGCGCCTCTTGCAGCGACTCGTAGGCCTGCTTGACCTCGAAGTAGTGGCGCGCCTTCTCGATGGCGACGGCGGCCTGCCCCGCGAGCCCGTAGAGAAAAGCCATGTCCTCTTCCTGGAACTGGGCCCCGGAACGCTTGTTGGTGACGTTGATGACCCCGAGCGTCTTCTCGTGGACGATGATCGGGATCGAGAGGATGATCGGCGCCGAGATGAAGGAACTGTCGGCACAGGGCGCCTCGTCCGTCGCGTTCCGGCAGAGCGAGCTGCTCGTGCGCGGGTCGGTCCGGACGTCCTTGACGAGGATCGGCTTCCCTTCCTTGGCGACCCAGCCGGCGATACCGTCGCCGACGCGCACCCGGATCTTGTTTGCCAGCTCGTCGCTGATGCCGCGGCTGGCCGCGACGGAGAGCTCGCGCCCGCTTTCGTCGATCAGCATGAGCGAGGCGCGCTCGACGTCGAGTTCCCTGCTGACCAGGCCGATGAAGAAGTCGAGGAGGTCGGAAAGCGACTCGATCCCGCTCATCGCGCGCCCGGCTTCGATGAGGGACGAGAGGCGCATGATCGCCGCGGAAAGTTCCTTGTTGCGGGAGGCGAGGTCGTCGACCAGTTCCCGGTTGCGGATCGAGAGACGCCGGTGTTCGCACGCCCGCTCGACTGCCCGGCTCACGTTGTCGAGGTCGGAGAACGGTTTGTGCAGGTAGTCGTAAGCGCCGCGACGGATCGCCTCGATCGCGGTTTCGACCGTGGCATGGCCGGTCATCAGGATGACCTCGATGCCGGGGGCGACCCGCTGAAGTTCGGCCAGCATCTGGAGCCCGTCCATTCCCGGCATGTTGAGGTCGACCAGGGCGACTGCGGTGCGTTCGATGCGGGGGAGGGCGAGTCCTTCGGCCGCGGATGCCGCGGTCCGGACCGAGCACCCCGCACCGGAAAGATAGTCGAGCAACTGGATTCGCGAGACCGGATCGTCGTCGACGACGATGACGGGGCACCCGGGGCCGGATGGATCCTCGTCCGGCCCGTCCGTCGGGGGACGGGCCGGAACCTTCCCGGCCTGCCCCGTGGGGAAGAGCGAGGAGAGGATCGTGGCCGCGTCCTCACCGGCGAAAACTTCCCGCGCTTTGGGTACGGGTGGCAGTTTTCGGGTGGCCTGGGGGTCTGTCCCGGGCTGCAGGTCGCTTTCGCCCGGCTTGAGGGGATTTTCATCGGTCATCGGTTTGCCTGTGCCTTCCGGTGGGAAGTGTCGCGCGTCAGGGTCCAGATTCTATTCGGAAGCGGGAAGGAAAGCCACGAATCAATTCCCGGATCAGCAGATCCGGGGGAGGGCGTCGCCGGCCGGGTAATCGACCGCCCGAAGGCCTCCGACCCGGGTCTTGAGCAGGACGCCCGGAGAGCCTTCGGCGACTTCGCCGACGACGACGGCGCCCCGGCCCAGTGTGTGTCTCGCGAGGAGCGCCACGACGTCGCTTGCGACCGCTCCGTCGACGACCAGCAGCGCCTTCCCCTCGTTGGCGAGGAACAACGGGTCGAAGCCGAGAATCTCGCAGACGGCTGAGACCGTTTCCGATACGGGGAGCCGCGACTCGTCCAGCACGATCCGGCGGCCCGCGCCGTGCGCCAGTTCGTTGAGCGTGACCCCGACGCCGCCGCGCGTGGCGTCGCGCATGATCCGGACCGCACCGCCGAAACGGTCGACGGCGGGGAGGAGCAGCCCGTTGAGCGGCGCGGCGTCGGAGCGGATGTCGGCGGCGATCGCCAGGTTGTTGCGGGCGATCAGCACGGCCAGGTGGTGGTCGCCCATCGTGCCGGTGAGGATGACCTTGTCGCCGGGGACCACCGTTTCGGGTCGGGGGCGCCACCCGTTCCGGATCACGCCGACTCCGGAGGTGGTGACGAATATCCCGTCGCCCTTCCCGCGTTCGACCACTTTCGTGTCACCCGTGACGATCGGGACGCCCGCTTCAACGGCCGCGGCCTGCATCGAGTCGAGCACGCGCTCGAGCGTCTCGAGCGGCAGCCCTTCTTCGAGGATGAAGGCGCAGGAGAGCCCGATCGGCGAGGCGCCGCACACCGCGAGATCGTTGACCGTCCCGCAGACGGCGAGGCGGCCGATGTCGCCGCCGGGAAAGAAGTGGGGCGTGACGACGTAGCCGTCGGTGGTGAACGCGATCTCGCCGGGTTGCGCGCCCAGGAGCGCCGAGTCGAAGAGCGGCGCCAGGAGCGGGTTGACGAAGCGGGCCGCGATCGTCTTCTCGACCAGTTCGCGGGAGCGCTTTCCGCCTTCGCCGTGGGCGAGCAGGATCCGCTCGCCGCTCACGCGCCGACTCCGAACCTGCGGGCTGCGGCACAGGCGCCTTCGGTCGACACCATGCAGGCGCCGACCGGCGTTTCGGGCGTGCAGGCGGCGCCGAAGAGCGGGCATTCCGGCGGATCGATCATCCCCTTGAGCACGTCGCCGCACCGGCACCCGGGCCGTTCCGGAGTGGGGGCGATGGCGACGCCGATTTTTTCCCCGGCGTCGAAGGCGGCGTATTTCCCGGCGATCCGAAGCCCCGACCCGGGCAGGACGCCCAGGCCCCGCCAGTCGGCGTCGCACGGTTCGAGCACGTCGCCCATCAACGCCTGCGCCTTCCGGTTGCCACTCGCCGTTGCCACGCGCGAATATTCGTTCTCGACCCGCGCCTCCCCCTTCGAAACCTGCCGCAGGATCATCAGCACCGCCGACAGGATGTCGAGCGGCTCGAAACCGGCGACGACGCACGGGAGCCGGAAGCGCTCCGCGAGCGGCCGGTAGGCATCCGTTCCGATGATCGCGCTGACGTTCGCCGGGCACAGGTAGGCGCCGATCTTGACGCCGGGGTCCGCGGCGAGGAGCGCCATCGCGCCGGGAATGGTGCGAAGGGACGGAAGGACAGAATAGTTGGCGATCCCCCGCGCCTGCGCCGAGACGATCGAACCGGCGATGGCGGGAGCGGTGGTTTCGAAGCCGACGCCCAGGAAGACGACTTCGCGGGCGGGGTCGGCGGCGGCGAGCGCCACCGCATCCAGGGGAGAATAGACGATCCGGACGTCGGCGCCTCCGGCGCGCGCCCGCTCGAGCGAAGTGCGGGTGCCGGGAACGCGGACCATGTCGCCGAAGGTGGCGACGGTGACCCCGGGCATCTCGCCGAGGGCGACCGCCGCGTCGATATAGCCGTCGGGCGTGACGCAGACGGGACAGCCGGGGCCGGAGATCAGCCTGGCGGCGGATCGAAGCGGTTCCCGCAGGCCGTGGCGCGCGATGGCCATCGTGTGGGTCCCGCACACTTCCATGATGCGAACCGGGGGACCGTCCCACGCCTCGCCGATCCTCGCGATCAGCGCTGCGGCGGCGGCCGGGTCGCGGAAGGGGTCGAGCGGGTTGAATCCTTCAGGCGGCATCGGGACCGGGTCCGGGAACGGCGGCGGCCATCTCCCGGAAGAGCGCGAGCGTTTTCTCGGCTTCGTCGGGGTCGAGCTTCTCGATCGCGAAGCCGGCGTGGAGGAGCACCCAGTCGCCCACCGCGGCGTCCTCGAGCAGCATGACGCTGGCGTCGCGCGTGACGCCGCCGATCGAGACGACGGCGTGCAGGTCGTTCAGTTCGACGATCTGCGCCGGTATGGCCAGGCACATGGTTTATTCACCCTTCTCCGGAAAGTTTGACCGCCGCGTAAAACGCCTGCCCGAGGGCGATGCCGCCGTCGTTGCACGGCACCTGCCTGTGGATGACCGGAATCAGCTTCCGGCTCCGCAGCCCGGCCAGGAGACGCCGCAAAAGCGTCAGGTTCTGGAATACGCCGCCGCTCAGCAGGACGTGACGGGCGTCCAACTCATTCGCAAGCCGACCGGCGACGTCGAGGATCATGGCCGCGACGGTTTCGTGGAAGCGGCGCGAGAGGGTCGCCGGAGGCGTCATCCGCCGTCGGCCGTCGACGAGGGCCGCGATGGTCTCCCGCCAGTCTACCGCAAGGAGAGCCCCGTCGGTTCGAATCGCGAACGGATAACTTCCGGCGTGGCCGCCGCCGGTTCCCGCACACGCTTCCAGCCGCATCGCCGCCTGTCCCTCGAAGGACGCCGTGGCGCCCAGTCCGCACAGGGCGCTCGCGCCGTCGAACAACCGGCCCGCGCTCGAGCAGGCGGCCGTATTGACGCCCTTGGCCGTCGCCTCGGCCGCGATCGCGACCGCGGCGGGAGGCACCCCGGGCATCAGGCGTTGGGCGACGCTTTCGGCCTCGGGTCGCGGAAAGATCGCCAGCAGCAGGGAGAGCGCGCTCTTCCAGGGGGCGCGAACCGCGGCGTCGCCCCCCTGCAGCGGAAAAGGAAGGAGGGTCCCGGCGCGCCGCATCGAGAGGCCGTCGATCGCGAAGAACTCCCCACCCCGGACGGCGTCGTCGGTTCCGTAACCGGTGCCGTCGAAAGCGACGCCGACCGCCGGTCCGGAAAAGCCGCTCTCCGCAATCAACGCGTAGAGGTGCGCCTCATGGTGCTGCAAGGCGAAAACCGGTTGTCCGGGCGCCGCGGTTTCCGCGAAACCGGTCGTGAAATAGCCGGGGTGCAGGTCGCGGCAGGTCGCCGCGACGTCGGCGTCGAGAAATCGGCGGAAGAAGGCGAATTCGTCCCGGTAGAAATCGCGCGCCCCGGCGTCCGACAGGTCCCCGATGTGCTGCGACAGGATCGCCGCGTCGTGCTTCAGGAAGCAGAACGTGCTTTTCATCTCGCCGCCCAGTCCGGCGACCGCGTCCCCTCCCAAGGCGTCCCGCAGCAACCGGACGTGGCGCCGGCCGAGCGTGACCGGGGCGGGCACGAAGCCGCGCGCCCGGCGGATCGGGTACGCCTTCCGCCCGACCGAGGCCACGACGGAATCGTCGGCGCGCCGAAGCACCTCGCGGTCGTGGAGCAGGAAGAGGTCTGCGATCCCGGAAAGGCGTTCGAGCGCCTCGGTGTTCCCGATGGCGATCGGTTCGTCGGTCCGGTTGCCGCTGGTCATCACGAGCGGCCGGCCGACGGCGTCGAGGAGCAACCGGTGGAGCGGCGTGTACGGCAGGAAGAGTCCGATCCGCGAAAGGCCTGGCGACACGGACGGGGCGAGCGGGCGCTCCCCGGTGCAATCCGCGGCACCCCTCGCTTCGCACAGCAGCACGGGCGCTGCGCCGGAAGCGAGAATCGCCTCGCCGCCCGCCGACAATGTTGCCAGGCGCCGTGCTTCGCCCGGATCGCGCACCATGACGGCGAACGGTTTTTCCTCGCGCCGCTTGCGGCTCCGAAGCTCGCGAACCGCACATTCGTTCGTCGCATCACAGGCGAGCTGGAATCCGCCCAGTCCGCGAAGCGCCAGGATCTGCCCGTTCCGCAACGCCGCCGCAGCGGCGCCGACCGGATCGGTCCCGGGGCACGGCGACCCACCCGGACCCGCCAGCCGCACCGTGGGCCCGCACGCGGGGCAGGCGATCGGCTCGGCGTGGAAGCGGCGGTCGGCGGGGTTCTCGTATTCGCGCCGGCACTCGGGGCAAAGCGGGAAGGGGGCCATCGACGTGTTGGCCCGGTCGTACGGAAGCCGCGAAGCGATCGTGAATCGGGGGCCGCACGCCGTGCAGTTGGTGAACGGGTAGCCGTGACGCCGGTTGGCCGGGTCCGCCAGTTCGGCAGCGCACGCCGGGCAGGTCGCGAGGTCGGGGGGAAGGGTCGAGAGCACGAGTCCGCCCTCGCGGCTCGGCGCGATGAGGAACCCGGCGCACCCGCACGCCGGGACGCGTCGCGCGGCGATCCGCAGAATCTTCGCAGCGGCCGGCGCCTCGGAGATCAGCCGCGCGCGAAAGAGACGTACCGCGTCCGCGGCCCCTTCGGCGTGGATCCGGACGCCGTCGGTGCGGTTTTCGACGGTGCCGTTCACGCGACAGGCCGCGGCAAGCCGGAAGACGAACGGCCGGAATCCCACGCCCTGCACGGTCCCGCGCACGGTGAGACGCACCGCCGTCAAACCGGCTGTTTCCCCATTGGCCGCCATCCTGATAGTCTAGCAAGTATCTTCACGTGTGTTGCAGACAGGAGGCGACGTCATGGTGCCCGTGAGCAGGTTGAAATCGCGATCCGCAATCCGTATTTTTCCGGCGGCTCTCCTGGCCGTCGTGCTGCTTGTCGCCCTTCCCGGAGGGTTGACCGGGAACGCCTCGGCCGAAACGACCGTCCGGATCGGCGGGACGGGGGGCGCCCTCGGCACGATGCGACGCCTCGGGGAAGCGTTCCGGAAATCAGAGCCGGGCTGCACCGTCTCGGTTCTGCCGAGTTTGAGCAGCACCGGCGGGATCAAGGCGCTGCTCGAGGGGGCGATCGATATCGCGGTGACGGCACGTCCGCCCACGGATGGGGAGAAACAGCGGGGGGCGGTCGAAAAAGTCTACTCCAGGTCGGCGGTCGTTTTTATCCGGCACGAAGGGCAACCCGCGACCGGCCTTACGATGCGGCAGGTCGCCGACATCTACGAAGGGAAGACGGAGCGGTGGCCCGACGGCACGCCGGTCCGGCTGATCATGCGCCCCGAAGACGGGTCGGAAACGAAGTCGCTGATGGCCGTCTCCCCCGAGATGAACCGCGCGCTCCGCGTGGCGGTCGGAAGGAAGGGGATGATCTACGCGATGACCGACCAGGAAACGGCCGACCGGGTCGAGAAACTGCCCGGGGCGCTGGCGCCGTCGCTCCTCCCGCTGGTCCTCTCCGAAAAACGGCGGGTGCGCGTGCTTCCGTTGGATGGCGTGCTCCCTTCCGTCAAGTCGATCGCGGACGGCTCCTATCCGCTCGTCCGGTCCGCCTGGACCGTCACCGGCCCTTCGGTTTCTCCGGCGGCGAAACGGTTCCTCGAGTTCCTGCATTCGCCCGCCGGGCACAAGGTGCTGGTGCAATGCGGCCAGGTGCCGGAGGACTGACCCTTGCTGCGGACCGAGAAAAACAAGGGCGAAAAGACCCGGTTCCTGTCCAGTCTCGGCAGGATTGCCCTGGTCCTCTCGTCCGTCGTCGCGCTGGCGCTCCCGGCCGGCTATTTCGCGCTCGGCTGGCGCTCCGTTGCGTCGGCGCTCGAGACCGAGGTGGAGATCAGCGCCGGCATCATCACCGATGTCATCAACAACGATCCCGAACTGTGGAAATTCGAGGGACACCGCCTGGCCTTCCTGCTCCGGAGGCGGCTGGACGTGAAGGTCGTCGAGTCGCGGCGCATCGAGGATACGGTCGGGAACGTGATCGAGCGGAGTGGTGAAGTCATCCCGTGGCCCCGGATCTCCCGCTCGGCGCCGCTCTACGAGTCCGGACGCCCAGTCGCCCGGATCGTGGTCGACCGTTCGTTCAGGCCGGTCGTGTCGTGGACGCTCGTCGTCATCCTGTTCGGCCTGATCCTGGGGTTTGTCGTCCACAAGGTCCTGTTCATGCTTCTGCGGGAACTCCAGATCGCGGTGTCGGCGCTCCTCCATGAAAAGGAGCGGAGCGACGTCACGCTGCACGCGATCGGAGAGGGCGTCATCTCGACCGGGCCGGACGGGCGGGTGCTGCTGATTAATGCGGTCGCCGAACGGTTGACCGGATGGTCGCTTCCCGAAGCTGCGGGAAGACCCCTTCGAGATGTGTTCGACGTGGTCGACGCCCGGACGGGGGAGCCGCTCCCCGATCCGCTGGACGTCTTCCGGAAGCAGCGCGAGACGGAATCCGTTTCGCGCTACGCCCGCCAGACCTCCCGGCGCGGCAGGATCCGCCGGATCTCGGATAGCGCGGCGCCCATCCGGGGAGAGGACGGCGCGCTTCAGGGCGTCGTCGTCGTGTTTCGCGACGTCACCGACCAGCACCGGATGGAAGAAGAGCTGCTCAAGGCCCAGAAACTCGAGTCGGTGGGGGTCCTCGCGGGGGGGATCGCGCACGACTTCAACAATATCCTGACCTCGATCCTCGGGAACCTCTCGCTGGCGGCGGTGCAGGTCGGCGCGGAGAGCGCCGCCCGGGGCAGGTTGGCCGAGGCCGAGAAGGCGTGCCAGCGCGCGCGTGCCCTGACAAGCCAGTTGCTGACGTTTTCACGGGGCGGCGCCCCGGTCCGCAAGGCCGAGGCGGTCGGCGTGCTGATCCGGGAAACGGCCGGGTTCGCCTTGGCGGGCGCGAATTCCCGCTGTCGCTTCGAGTTGCCGTCCGACCTGTGGTCCGTCGAGATCGACGAGGGGCAGATCAGCCAGGTCGTCCACAACCTGGTGGTCAATGCCGACCAGGCGATGCCGGATGGCGGCTCGATCACCGTTCGGGCGGAAAATGTCACGATCACCGGGAAAGAGGGGCTTCCCCTCGCCCCGGGAAGGTACGTGCGCGTATCGGTCGAGGACGAGGGACAGGGGATCCTTCCCGAACACTTCGCCAGCATCTTCGATCCCTACTTCACGACCAAGCGGGACGGGAACGGGCTCGGGCTGGCGGTCTGCTTCAACGTCATCCGGCAGCACGGCGGCTTCATAACCGCCCGGTCCGCCCCCGGCAGCGGCGCCACCTTCACGTTCTACCTGCCGGTCAGCGCCGGGCCGGCCGCCGAATCGCCGCCCCCGGGCGACGCGGGAATCCGGGGCGCCGGTCGAATCCTGGTGATGGACGACGATCCGGAAATCCTCGATGTCGCCGGGGAGATGCTGAAGCACCTCGACTACGACCCGTCGTTCGCCCGCGACGGGGTCGAGGTGATCGCCCGCTACCGGGAAGCGAAGGAATCCGGGGCGCCTTTTTCCGCGGTGATCATGGACCTGACCATCCCGGGCGGGATGGGGGGGCGCGAGGCGGTCCGGCGGTTGATCGAAATAGACCCGGACGCCCGGGTGATCGTCTCGAGCGGCTACTCGAACGACCCCGTGATGGCCGCCTTCGGGGACTACGGGTTCCGGGGCGTGATCGCCAAGCCCTACCTGCTGGCGACCTTCGCGTCCGTCCTCTCCGAGGTGCTCTCCGTCCCCGCCGGCCCGCCGGCTTCATGAAAAGAAGGAGTGCCGGATGGCCAATGTGACGATCCCGGTCGGGCAGGCGGTGCAGCAGTCCGCCGAAGCCGAGGCCGATATCCTGAAAGGCATCTTCGCGGCGCACCGGTTGCTCGCGGTCAACCTGGTCTCTTCGCCCGGCTCGGGAAAGACCACGCTGATCGAGGCGCTGATCGGAGCGCTGGGCGGCCGGAAGCGGATCGCCGTGGTCGAGGGCGACGTCGAGACCGACATCGACGCGGCGCGCATCCGTCGCCTCGGCGTCCAGGTCCACCAGATCATGACCCGCTCCTCCTGCCACATCCCGCCGTTCATGCTCCGCGAGGCGCTGGGGAATCTCGACCTCGCCGCAGTCGACATCCTCATCGTCGAGAACGTGGGGAACCTCGTCTGCCCGGCGGAAATCCCGCTGGGCGAGGATGTGCGCGTGGCGGCGCTCTCGGTTACCGAGGGCGACGAGAAACCGCTCAAGTATCCGCTTGTCTTCAAGACGTCCCGGCTGCTCGCCGTCACCAAGATCGACCTGCTGCCGTACGTCCGTTTCGATCTCGACAACGTCGAGACGGCCGCGCGGACGATCAACCCCGGCGTCGAGATATTCAGGATGTCTGCCGTGACGGGCGAAGGGGTCGCGGCGTTCGCCGACCGTCTGGCGGCGCTGCACGACCGGAAGATCGGGCAGGCGTCGCCGTAATGCACGAACTGGGCATCGCGGAAGAGTTGCTGCGGGCGATCCTCCCCCAGGCCGAACGGCACGGGGCGAAAAAGGTGACCCGCGTCACGTTGCGCGTCGGGGTGCTGCGGGCCGTGGTGGGCGAGAACCTGTCGTTCCTCTTCGGCCACGTCGCCCGGGGGACGATCGCCGAAGGGGCGGTGCTGGCGATCGAGGCGGACCCGGTCGCGGTCTGTTGCCCGGCGTGCGGCCTGCGGACCGAGGCGGATGCGATCGTGCTCGATTGCCCCGGGTGCGGGGCGGGCGGAATCGGGCTCTCCGGCGGCGATGACCTGCAGATCGTCGACTTCGATATCGACGAGTGACAACGGAGGCACGGATGCCTGAAGGGAAACCGCGCTGCCCCGGGACGGGCCTCCCCTCGCTCGATGCCGTGCTCGACGGGCTGCGCCTGGGCGACAACGTCGTCTGGCAGGTCGAAGCCATCGAGGAATACGTTCCGTTCGTCGACGCCTTCCGGGTCTCGACGCTGGCCGCCGGCCGCCCCCTGATCTATTTCCGCTTCGCCCGTCACCCCGAACTGCTGCCGCCCGGGTGCGGCGCCGAGCGGCACGTCCTCAACCCCGAGGTCGGCTTCGAGACGTTCACCGCCGAGATCCACCGGGTGATTACGCTGGCGGGGCCGGG
>JANXQJ010000085.1 GCA_025356865.1 Deltaproteobacteria bacterium
CGGCCAAGTGCATCACCATCGTCGCCGGCGAGTCGCCCGATTCCGCCACCGAGAAGGTCCCGGTCAGTTTCGACATCGACCATCTGCGCTGCGTATTCTGCGGGTTGTGCGTCGAGGCGTGCCCGTGCGACGCGATCCGCATGGACACCGGCTGGTTCACGCCGCCCGACAACCGGCGCGACAAACTTGTTTTCCCGATCGACGATCTCCTGGAGAAATAGGCCGACATGGAACCCATTCTATTCACCCTGTTCGGTGCCATTGCCGTGGGTGGCGCCCTATTGGTGGTCACCCGCAAGAACCCGATGTCCGCCGCGATTTCACTGATCCTGTCGCTGTTCGCCGTGGCGGCGCTTTTCGTCCTCCGTCAGGCCCATTTCCTGGCGGCGATCCAGGTGATCGTCTACGCCGGCGCGGTCGTCGTCCTGTTCATCTTCGTCATCATGCTGATCAACGTTCCGGAAAATCGCCTCCCGGTCGAGAAGTTGACCGTGTACCGACTGCTTGGGGTCGTGGCCGCCGGCCTGCTCATGATCGAAGGCGCCGTCGCCTCCCGAAACTTCTCGGCGCCTGCCGCCGCGGTCAACGAAGCCGGCTCGGTCGAGGCGGTCGGCCGCGCCCTGTTCACCGACTACCTCCTCGCGTTCGAGGTGACTTCCGTGCTGCTGCTCGCAGCGGTTGTCGGCGCGACGGTCCTAGCGAAAAAGAAGATCTGACGGGGACTCGAAACGATGATGGAACCTTCCGCATACCTGATTCTTTCCGGCATCCTGTTCGCCATCGGCGCCGTCGGCGTCGTGGCGCGCAAGAACGCCCTCATCATCCTGATGAGCGTCGAGCTGATGCTTAACGGGGTCAATGTGGCGTTCGTCGCCGTCGGTTCCTATCTGGGCGACCCCACCGGCGGCATCTTCGCCTTCATGGTCATGACGGTGGCGGCTGCCGAGGCGGCCGTGGGCCTCTCGATCCTGATCGCGATCTACCGTCTCAAGGAAACGATCGATATCACCGAGCTGAGCGTGCTGAAATGGTAGGCCCCCTGAGCAACATCCACGAATACCTCTGGCTGATCCTCGCGTTCCCGCTGGCGGGCGTAGTCCTCAACGGAATCATCGCCCTGGTTGCCGAGCGCCCGCTCCTGTTGCCGGCCGACGACCACGGGCACGACGACCACGGTCACGGCGGCCATGGCGACGAGCACGGCGCCCATCACGAGACGCCGGGCTACCGAAAGCTGGTTGCCTTCATCGCTCCGGCGATGATCTTCGCGGCATTCGTCGTCGCACTCCTCTCGGTCATCCAGCTGGCGCAGATGCCCGCGGAATCACGAACCGTCGTCCAGACGCTCTTCACCTGGATCCAGTCGGGCGGATTGTCCGTTTCGGTCGCGCTCCAGCTCGATCCGCTCTCCTCGGTGATGATCCTGGTCGTCACCGGCGTCGGCTTCCTCATCCACGTCTACTCCGTCGGATACATGTCGCACGAACCGGCGTTCGCCCGTTTCTTCTTCTACCTGAACCTGTTCATGTTCTCGATGCTCACCCTGGTGCTTGGCTCCAGCTACCTGCTCATGTTCGTCGGCTGGGAAGGCGTCGGGCTTTGCTCCTATCTGCTCATCGGCTTCTGGTACGAAAAGGACAGCGCCTCGACGGCCGGCAAGAAGGCGTTCGTCGTCAACCGGGTCGGCGACTTCGGCTTCCTGCTCGCGATGTTCCTCGTCTTCTGGAACTTCGGAACGCTCAACTACACCGACGTCATGGCCCGGATTCCGGCGCTGCAGCATTCCGGGATATTGACCGCCGGCCTTGCAACGGCGATCACCCTGCTCATGTTCGTCGGCGCCACAGGCAAGTCGGCACAGATTCCCCTCTACATCTGGCTTCCCGATGCGATGGAAGGTCCCACCCCCGTTTCGGCGCTGATCCACGCGGCGACGATGGTCACCGCCGGCGTCTACATGGTCGCCCGTTCCAACGCCCTCTTCATGCTTGCACCCTTTACCATGGGGACCGTCGCAGTCATCGGCGCGGCGACCGCGATCTTCGCCGCCTCGATGGGCATCTGCCAGAAGGACATCAAGCGGGTCCTGGCCTACTCGACCGTTTCGCAACTCGGCTACATGTTCCTGGCGTGCGGCGTCGGCGCTTTCACCGCCGGCGTATTCCACCTGATGACCCACGCCTTCTTCAAGGCGCTCCTCTTCCTCGGCTCCGGCTCGGTCATCCACGCCATGTCCGGCGAGCAGGACATGATGAAGATGGGCTCGCTGCGCAAGCACACGCCGATCACCTTCTATACGATGTTCATCGGAACGCTCGCCATCGCCGGAATCCCGGGCCTCGCGGGCTTTTTCTCCAAGGACGAGATCCTCTGGAAGGCGTACTCCTCCTCTCACGGAAGCCCGGTGCTTTGGGCTGTTGCCGCCGTCGCGGCCGGAACCACCGCTTTCTATATGTTCCGCCTGATTTTCCTGACCTTCTTCGGCGCGTCGCGGATCGACAAGGAAGTCGAGAAGCACGTCCACGAGTCGCCGTTCAGCATGACCATCCCGCTGATGGTGCTCGCCGTTCTTTCGATATGCGGCGGGTGGATCGGCGTTCCCGCGGCGCTCGGCGGCCTGAACCACTTCGAAAAGTGGCTCGAGCCGATCTTCGAGGGTGGCCACAAGGCTGCCGCGGTGGCGACAGAAGCCCTCTCCCACGGCGCGACGGCCGCGGTTCACGGGGCTGCCGCGCATCACGATCCCATGGAATTCATCCTGATGGGCGCCTCGGTCGCGGTTGCCCTCTTCGGAATCGCCATCGCGTATTACCTCTACATGGTCCGTCCCGAAAAGCCGGCGAAGATCGCCGAGGCCAACCCGAACCTGTACCGCCTGGTCTACAACAAGTATTTCGTCGACGAACTCTACGAGTGGCTCATCATCCGCCGCATCGTGAACGGGTCGGTGTGGTTGTGGCAGATGTTCGACGTGCAATTCATCGACGCCATGGTCAACGGTGTCGCAAAGACGGTCCGCAGCGCAGGCGACGAAACCCGAAAGATTCAGACCGGCGTGGTCGGCAACTACGCATTCTCGATATTGCTGGGTGCCGTGTTCATTGTCGGCTACCTGATCTGGCGATAAGGGACATGGGAACAACCCATGTCCTTACGCAACGAATGGAAGTCTCCCGGAGCGTGAACCGATGACGGCAAGTCCGAACCTGATGTCGAATCTCCTGACCATACTCATATTCCTGCCGCTGGCGGGCGCCTTCGCCCTCTTCTTCCTTCCCAAGGAGAACGGGCGGGCGATCAAGCACTTCACGCTCTTGGTGACGCTGGTCGAGTTTCTCCTGTCGATCCCGGTGCTGACGAACTTCGACGGCGCCACGGCGGCCATGCAGTTCACCCAGAAGTTCGCCTGGATTCCGCAGTTCGGCATCAGCTACAACGTGGGTGTCGACGGCATCTCCCTGTGGCTGCTCATGCTGACCACCTTCATCATGCCGATCGCCGTCCTCTCCACCTATGCGGCCATCGAGAAGCACGTGAAGGAATTCATGATCTTCATGCTGCTGCTCGAAGTCGGCATGGTCGGCGTCTTCCTCGCGATCGACCTGTTCCTCTTCTACATCTTCTGGGAACTGGTTCTCATCCCGATGTACTTCCTCATCGGCGTGTGGGGCGGCGAACGGCGCATCTATGCGGCGGTCAAGTTCTTCATCTACACGTTCCTGGGCTCCGTGCTGATGCTGGTCGCGATCCTGGCGCTCTACTTCTACAACTACAAGGTGACGGGCGTCTACACGACCGAACTCTCGGCGCTCTACAACCTCAATATTCCGGTCAAGATGCAGTTCTGGATGTTCCTGGCGTTCGGGCTGGCGTTTGCCTTCAAGGTGCCGATGTTCCCGTTCCACACGTGGTTGCCCGACGCCCACGTCGAGGCGCCCACCGCAGGGTCGGTCATCCTGGCTGCCGTCCTGCTCAAGATGGGAACCTACGGTTTCCTCCGCCTGGCCATGCCGCTCTTCCCGGTCGCCACCTTCGACCTGATGCCGTTCGTGACGGCGCTGGCCGTCATCGGCATCATCTACGGCGCGCTGGTCGCGATGGTCCAGAAAGACATCAAGAAACTGGTCGCCTACTCGTCGGTCTCCCACCTCGGCTTCGTCATGCTGGGGCTCTTCGCGCTGAATATCGAAGGGATCGAGGGCGGCATCCTGCAGATGATCAACCACGGCATTTCAACCGGCGCCCTCTTCCTTGGCGTCGGCATCATCTACGAGCGGTCCCACACCCGGCAGATCGCCGATTTCGGCGGGATCGCCAAGATCGTCCCGCTCTTCACCCTGATCTTCATGATCGTCACCTTCTCCTCCATCGGCCTGCCGGGGATGAACGGCTTCGTCGGCGAGTTCCTCATCATGCTGGGTGCGTTCAAGACATCGCAGACCGCGACCGTCTTCGCGGCCAGCGGCGTGATCCTGGCGGCGGTCTACATGCTCTGGATGGCGCAGCGGGTGCTGTTCGGCAAGCTGACAAACGCCCACAAACTTCACCTGACCGACATGAACCTGCGCGAGATCGCCTACATGGCGCCGCTCGTCCTGTTCATCTTCTGGATCGGCATCTATCCCCAGCCGTTCCTGCGCAAGATGGACGCCTCGGTCAACGCGTTCGTCGTGCAGATCCATGCGAAACGCCAGGCGGCGATCGCCGCAACGCCAGCGGGCGAGACGTTGCTGGCCCGATATTTCGACGTGAGGAAGTGAGATAACGGATGGCACCGATTCCTTTCGATAGTTCCCAGGTGATGCAGGGCATTTCGTGCATTGCGCCCGAGGCCATCTTGGTGTGCACGGCCATCGCAGTGCTCATGGCCGACCTGTTCATGCCCGAAGACGGCAAGGCCTCGCTCCCCTGGATCAGTCTCGCCGGTGTGCTGGCCGCGCTCGGTTCCGTATACGCGCTCGGTTCCGGCCGGATCGTCGGCTTCTCCGGGATGATCGCATCCGACGGCTTCGGCATGTTCTTCTCGGTGGTCGTGCTCTCCGCCTGCGCCCTGGTGCTTTTGATGTCGACCGGATGGTCCGAACGGGCCGGGACACAGAAGGGCGAATTCTATTCGCTCATCCTGATGTCCACAACCGGCATGCTGATCATGGCCAAAGGCACCGACCTGATGACGATCTTCCTCGGCCTCGAAACGCTCTCCATCCCGATCTACGTCCTGGTCGGTTTCCAGCGCAACCGGATGACCGCGATCGAAGGAGCGCTCAAGTATTTCCTGTTGGGTGCGTTCGGCGCCGCCTTCATGCTCTACGGCATGGCGCTGATCTACGCGGCGACCGGCACGACCAAGATCGCCGTGCTGGTGTACATGTCGGTGGGTGGCGGGATGACCGGAAGCCCGCTCTTCATCGCCGGCATCGGCCTGCTCCTGGTCGGTTTCGCGTTCAAGGTTTCGCTCGCTCCGTTCCACATGTGGACGCCCGATGCCTACGAGGGCGCCCCCACGCTGATCACGGCATTCATGTCGGCCGCGGTCAAGGCGGCCGCATTCGCGGCGTTCATCCGGGTCGCCCTGCTCCTGTTCCCCGGTGTTTCTGCAGCGGTCGGCCCCGTTCTCTGGGTGCTGGCGGTGCTGACGATGACGGTCGGCAATTTTTCCGCGCTGGGTCAAAACAACGTCAAGCGGATCCTGGCCTACTCGTCGATCGCCCACGCGGGATATATCCTCGTGGGACTGGTGGCAGGCGACCTGCTGGGCGGCCAGGCGGCACTCTTCTACCTGCTCGTTTACGCGTTCATGAATATCGGCGCCTTCGGCGTGTTGATGCTGATCTCGCAAAAAGAAGACGACGGCTACGACATACACAACCTCAAGGGGATCGGGTTCAAATACCCGGTGCTTGGCGCCTTGCTCACGCTCTTCCTCGTTTCGCTGGCGGGCATTCCCCCGACCGGCGGGTTCATCGGCAAGTTTTACCTGTTTAGCGCAGCCGTCAAGAACGGGTACATCTGGCTGGCGATCCTGGGTGTGCTCAACAGCGCGGCATCGATCTACTATTACCTCCGGATCGTCGTCTACATGTATTTCATGACGCCCGAAGGGGAGGTTGTCACGCCCCACACGCCGCCGATGGGCTACGCGCTTGCGCTGTGCGCCTGTGCCGCCGTTGTCCTGGTGCTCGGGATGATCCCAAGTGCCGTCCTGACGATGGCCGAACAGTCGGTGCTCTCGCTGCTGATGTAACCGACCTCCGACCAACCAATCGCAGTTCCCGCGGCCCCGGAAGGCAACCTTTCCGGGGTCGTTTTCATTCGGACCAGACGGAAAGTATGGCATCCGGGATCAGGAAGCCCCACCCGCCCGACAAACTGAACACGCAATAAGATATGATATTCAGATGCGTTGCCCTGTCTGCCGAATATCCTCGATGGTGGCGGTCGATTCTCCCGGGTCAAACCAGATCGACCGTTGCGGGACTTGCGGTGCGATCTGGTTTGACCCGGGAGAGATCCGGGAACTGACCGAAGGACGGTTGTCTCCCGAGCCGGGCGCGACGACCCAGGATGTGCCGGTGCCGTCGGTCGATTCCACCGGGAGGTCTACCGACACGCCGATGGCGCGGATGCACCGGCTGGCAGCATCCATGCGGTGCCCCCGGTGCGACGCTCCCCTTTCCGCTCTCGATTACCAGGCGACGGGTGTTCCGGTCATCATATGCTCCGCCTGTCGCGGATTTCTCGTCACGAGGGCTTCATCCGAATCATTGAGCGAACGGTTTGCGTTTTCCAGGCTTCACGCCGACCGTTATGCCGCGATGGGTGAATCGATGGCTGCCGAGATGAGGAACAGTCTCGGCCTTAAGTATATGACCGACGGAAAGATGAAGATTACGGCGAACCCGTCGTTCTCGCTTCCGATCGTTCTCCCGTTGTCCACCGAGGCCCCAGGTCCCCGGTCGTTTCCGGCTGCCACCTGGACCTTCCTGGCCGTACCCTTGATCTTGATGCTCCTTTCGTCGTACGGAGGTGTTTCCTGCCGGCTGCCTTGGCCTCCGGGCGGTCTTCCGTCCGGTACCGGATTGTCGGGTGCCCCGTTCCTCTCCTTGCTGGCATACCCGTTCCTGCCGGGTGGGCTTCTTCCGCTGGTCACGGGCGTGTTGTTTCTGTTCGTTCTCGGGAGGCAGGTCGAGGAGCGTACCGGACTGATCCCGTTCGCGGGATTATACCTCCTGGGCGCCATCACGGCGGGCGTGGTCCACATGGTGGTCGGCCGGATCGGAGCGCCGATTGCCTTGGGGTCTTCCGGTGCGGTCGCGGCCGTCCTGGGCGCATACCTCGTCTTTTTTCCGGATGTTCCGATAAAGATGTACGGGATGGGCCGGATCGTCAGCGCGCCGGCTTACCTGTTTGCCTGCTGTTGGGCGGTGGCCATCCTGATGGCCAACCCCGAGAGCGGGGGGATGACGGGATTCCTGCTCCGGATTGCCGACCCCACGCCGCTTTCCCTTTGGGGAAACCTGGGCGGATTCGCTTCGGGGATGTTGTACGGCGTGGCAGCGCGATCGAAAGAAGAGGGTTTCTGGTAGCCGTTACGTTACTTTCCGGAGCATTCTCTTTTCCCCGACCCGCAGGGTCACCTTGATCAGGTCGAAATATTCGATCAGGGGAATGACGTATTTTCGAGATAGACCGATGAGATCCTTGAACTCCGGGACCGTGATCTCCCCGTTCTGCACCAGGTAACCCGTCAGTTTATCCTTGAGTGCATCGACCGATGCGGGGTCGAAGTACATCTCCTTGATCTTGAGGATCCGTCCTTCCCGGACGAGACCTCCGAGGGTCCGTTCAAAAAGTTTGGCGTCGATCGGACGGGATGTCGACTCCGCCAGTTCCTGGAAAGAAAGACCGGCCAACCCGGCACGGTTAACGGTTCCTTCGATCGACAGGCCGAACGGGGTCGCAAGTTCGACGGAACGGGGACGCTTCCCGGGTAGAGAATAAAGATCCCCCTGCCGTTCCACGCCGGGGTCCGACATCAACGCCAGGTTGGCCAAGGCCGGGTCGACCGACAGGTTCGTCCCGGAAATCACGGTTTCTGCCGCGAATCCTTCCCGATCGGGAAGGCGGGCGTGAAGTCCGGTCAGCGCGGCGACCAGGATTCGCCCGGCATCCCCGACGGCCTCCGAATGCCAATAGTGATACCCGTTCGATTGTTTATGGCGAACTATCTTTCCGGTTCCGGCCAGGCGGTCGAGTTCCTTCCGGACCGCCTGGATGTTTGCGCCGCAGAGGACGGGCATATCGCGATCATCCGCCCCCGTGGTCGAGGCATCGGTCAGGACCGCCTGGATCCGGGTGGGCAGATCGGCTGAATTCAAATCGTCGAGGACCGGCGGCACAACGCGTCCGGCCCCTTTCCTTTTGGGAGGATAGGGGACGAGCACCGTACCTCCGCCGACCGTGTAGCCGAAGTTGGCCAACGGCGCAAACCCGCGCAGGATGAAGTGATCGCCATTCATCAGAATGAACGGTTCCGATAATTCGATGCGGGCAATCGCTGAACCGCCTGGTGGAAGTTCGGATTGCCCGTAGAGGACAACGCGGGCCGGAGAGGAGGCCGTCCCCGAATGGAAAGTGACCCGGTCGCGTGATTTCATCGCTTTTGGCGCCTGATGCAGGTATTCGATGACGGCTTCGATCGACCGGGTCGGCCGGAAATCGCCCGGACGACAGAGGACGGCCCCGCGCGGGGCGCTCTCCTTTTCCGCGCCCTGAAGATTTACGGCCGCGCGGTTTCCGGCTTCGGCGATATCGGTGCCCGATCCGTGGACTTGCACGCCCCGAACTCGAATCATGGGCCCGTTCGGTTGAATGACCACTTCTTCACCCGTCCGGACCGATCCGCCGGCCACGGTGCCGGTTACGACGGTTCCGAATCCCTTGATCGTGAACGACCGGTCGATCGGCAACCGGAAGGGGAGGAGCGGATCCTTGCCCGGAATCGTGGCGGCCACCGTGTCGATGGCGATGGCCAACTCGGGGATACCCTCTCCGGTCAGTGCGGAAACTTCCAGAACGGGTGCGTTTTCTAGGAAAGTGCCCCGCACGAAGTCGCGGACGTCCTCTTGCTGCAACTGGGCCCACTCGTCATCGACCCGGTCGCGTTTGTTGAGGACGACGATTCCGTGCCGGATCGAGAGGAGGCGGCAGATGTCGAGGTGCTCCCGCGTCTGCGGCTTGACGCCCTCGTCGATCCCGATGACGAGCAGCACGATGTCGATCCCGGCTGCGCCGGCGACCATCGTCCGGACGAACCGTTCGTGCCCCGGGACGTCGACGATCCCGGCGAGGGTACCGGATGGCAGTTGCATGTGGGCGAATCCGAGCTCGATCGTGATGCCACGCGCTTTTTCTTCCTTGAGTCGGTCGGGGTCCACGCCCGTGAGCGCCCGAACGAGGGCGCTCTTGCCGTGGTCGATGTGGCCTGCAGTGCCAATGATGACGCGTCGGGACATGGGGGGTATCTTACCGGATTCGGGGAGATAGGGTAAGATGGAACCCATGAGCGAACCCCCCGTCGAGGAGATGCCTCCGCACCGGATTCCGATCGAGGACCGGATCGATCTGCACCCGTTCCGCCCGTCCGAGGTGGTGTCGGTGGTGGCGGAATATCTGGACGAAGCGGTCCGGGCCGGGTTCCGACAGGTGCGCCTGATCCACGGGAAGGGAAAGGGGTCGCTTCGGCAGACGGTGGCCGTCCTGCTCGCACGCCACTCGAGGGTCGATTCGTTCTCGGTCGCACCCCCCGAAGCGGGGGGTTGGGGCGCCACGGTCGTCTGGCTCCGGATGCCCGAGATGCCGGCGCGGCCCGCCGCAGGAGCAACCAAAGCCGGGAAGAAGCACGCAGGGGGTTCGGCGATGCCGGACCGGAAACTTAAGGTGCTGTTCCTCTGCACCGCGAACGCGTGCCGCAGCCAGATGGCCGAAGGGTGGGCGCATGCGCTGAAATCCGACCGGATCGAAGCGCACTCGGCCGGGGTATCGCCCTGCTACCTGCACCCGCTTGCGGAACAGGTGATGAAAGAGGCGGGCGTCGACGTTTCCAGCCAGTATTCCAAGCACGTCGACGACGTCCAGGAGATCACCTTCGATTATGTGATCACGCTTTGCGATTACGCCGATTCGAAGTGCCCGAGATATCCGGGCCACGGGAGACGGATTCACCACCCGTTCAAGGATCCCGTGCGGGCAAAGGGAAGCGGGGCCGAGGTACTCTCGGCGTTCCGCGCCACGCGTGACGAAATCCGCGCGTTCATCGAGGGGATGCCCGAAAACCTCGCGGACGGTTAAAAAACGTCGTTCGAGATGGCGGAACCGTAAATGGAAATGGTATCGTGGTGTCGTCTGCGACGGGTTCGGCGCAGAACTCGTTCGACCGGGAGTCGGCTAAAATGGAAATAGGCCAGCGTCTGTTGACCGTTCTCGTCCTACTGGTCCTGTTCGCTCCACTGGCGTATGCGAACAACTTCCTGTTCAGTGAACTGACCCGGAAGTGGGGGGTCGTCAAGTTCATCTCGGTCCTGTCGGTGTTCACGTTCGTCTCGTTCATTTTATACGTCTGGCTTTTCCTTAGGTTCCAGATGGCCGGTCTCGCCGTGATCTACCTGCTGATCCTCGTGCAGACGCTGATCGGGGTCTCTGTTTTCCGGCAGGAATTCCGGGAGTGCGTTCGTAACACGATGAACGGATTTCGGAAAAAGTAACGAATCGTTCCATTCGGCGACTGTGTTGAAGTTCCGGAACGAGGCGAACGTCGGATCGACGGCGGAAACCTCGGTTATCGCAACTCTATGAACGGATAACTGTTCAGCCAGGACGACCAGCGAGAGCCGCGCCTCGGCCAGCGCCTGTTCGATGGCCGGCAGTGCCGATTTCCCCCAAATCGCGCAAAGCGGTTCGGCGCCGTCAGGGCCCGTCGGCATCACGAGATCGATCCCCTCACCCACCTTTTCCCCGAGCAGCCGCATCAGCGATTCCGACAGGAACGGCATGTCGCATCCGCAGACGAACACGAACGGGGTGTCCGCATGGCGCAACGCGGCATCGATGCCCGCAAGCGGTCCCTTGCCTGGCAGGCGGTCCGGGATGACGGGGCACGCAAGGAACGGGTATGAGCCCGGAGTGTTCGATATGACGAACGGATCACTGAAAACAACCGATACGTGATCGAGCACGACCTGCAGCAGCGGTCGTCCCCGGAACGGGAGGAGCGCCTTGTCGCGCCTCATCCGGCGGGATGCCCCGCCTGCCAGGACGGCGGCGGATATTCCCGCAACCTGTCGACCGTCAGTCATTTCCGTCGGTAAGCAGTTCGCCCCAGACCGGGTAGAAGCGGACTTTCGAGCCGGCCGGGAGGTGGTTTGCATCGGCGGGGATTTCGAGCACCCCTTCCGCCCAGACGGCCGAGACAAAATCGCCCGAGCCGTTCGAGGCGATTTCCTGGACGTAGGTGACGTTGCCCGTGCTTTCTAGCCGCGCGGCGGCGTATTTCAGCCGTCCGCTCCGGTTCTTGACCCCTTCCGCAAGGGGCAGCCAGACTGGTTTGGGCAGGCAGTCGGACACGCCGCTCGACCTGAGCAGGAACGGGCGCACCAGCATCGCAAAATGGAGCATGACCGCCACGGGGTTGCCCGGCAGGCCGACCACGACAGTGCCGCCGGGGGCGACGCCGACGAAAATCGGTTTTCCGGGCTGCACCGCGACACGGTGGAACACGCGTTCGACGCCGCAGGCAGCGAGGCATTCGGGCACCAGGTCGGTGTCCCCGGCCGAGACGCCGCCGGTCACGATCAGGACGTTGCTCCGGAGCCCTGCGTGCAGGCGGGCCGTCAGGGCGTCGCGTTCGTCAGGGACGATCCCGAGGTATTCCAGGTTGCGAAGTCCGCAGGCGCCAAGCGCCGAAAGCAGGAAATGGGCGTTGCTGTTCCCGATGAACGGCCCCCCGGCGGCTTCCCACGGTTCCTTGAGCTCGCCGCCGGTGGCGAGCACCGCGACGGAAGGCGGAAGTTGAACGGATACTTCCCACCTCCCGACGGCGGCCAGGGTGGCGATGTGACGCGGACGCAGCAACGTGCCGGCCGCAACGAGGGAATCGCCCGCTTGCGCGTCCTCCCCCGCCAAAGCGACGTGCTGCCCCTTCCGGGGTGAAGCCGTGACGCGTACCTCGTCGGCCTGACCCGCGGCTTCCGTCTCCTCGACCGGGACGACCGTGTCGAACGGCGGCGGCACCGGCGCGCCGGTCATGATCTTCACGGCGTCGCCCGTTTCGAAAGCGCCGCTCCAGGCCTGTCCGGGGTGGACTGTCCCGACGATCCGGAACACGTGGTCGGCGTCCTGCCCCTCGAAACGGATCGCGTAGCCGTCCATCGAGGCGCGGTCGAAGGGGGGGATCGGCCGGTCGGAAACGATATCCTCAGCCAGAACGCAACCGGTCGCCTCAGGCAGCCGTACGGTGCATGCACCGTACGTTCGGGCGAGCGCCAGAATCGCATTGACGGCTTCGTCGAACGGAATCGCGGGACCGGGCATGGACTTCCTCTCTGGTATAATGCGGGTTCAAACCATTGTATGGAACGGATGGCCCATTGGGTAACGAAAAGCCGAACGTCCCCGTAATATGCTTCGTCGGTCCGAAAAACTCGGGGAAGACGACGCTGCTCGAAAAGGTGATCCGGGCGCTTTCGGCGGCCGGCCTCCGGGTGGCGGCCGTCAAGCACGACGCCCACGATTTCGGGATCGACCACGCGGGAAAGGACTCGTACCGGTTCGCCGCCGCGGGCGCCGACGCGGTGCTGATCTCGTCCGCCACGAAAACCGCGCTGGTCGAGCGGCACGCCGATGCGGTCCCGCTCGAGGCGCTGATCGCGCGTCACGTGCGCGGCGTCGACCTCGTGCTCGTCGAGGGATACAAGTCGTCGCATTTTCCAAAGATCGTGGTCCACCGCTCGGCGACCGGAAGGCCGCCGCTCGATGTCCCCGACGCCGACCTGGTTGCCGTGGCGTCCGACGTGCCGGTCGCTTCGTCGGCGCTGGTCGTCGATCTCGACGATTCTGAAGTGATCGCCATGCTGTTGCAACGGATCGTATCGAACCATGCAGCTGTCGCGGGCGGTGAAGGCCGTCCTGAAACGGAGGACGTTTCGTGAGCAACGAACCGGTCGACACCCTGGTAGCCATGCGGCAGGATCTCGAGCGGGCCCTTGAAAAACCCGATGCGGCTCGCCGCTGGGTGTTCATCATCGACCTGCGAAAGTGCGTCGGCTGCCGGGCCTGCACCGCCGCCTGCCTCGCCGAGAACGCCACGCCGCGCGGACTGGCCTATCACCCCGTCTTCGAGGAAGAGTCCGGCACCTACCCGAATGTCAGCCGCCGCTTCATCCCCCGCCCCTGCCAGCACTGCGATTATCCCCCGTGCGTCGGCGTCTGCCCGAAAAAGGGGAAGGCGACCATGAAGAGCACGGAGGGCGTCTCCTCCGGCATGGTGCTCATCGACTACAAGGAATGCATCCAGTGCGGCAAGTGCGTCAAGGCCTGCCCGTACCAGGCGCGGGGCAAGGACCAGGGGCTCTTCTGGTCCGACCAGGCGCCGTTCATCCCGGAATATGAAAAGCGGCAATCCGACGAATACGGGAAGAAGTGGGGGCACGACGCAAAACTCATCCCGGTCGACACGCCCCGCAAATGCCAGATGTGTTTCCACCGGGTCCGACAGGGAATCCTCCCCGCCTGCACGGCGACCTGCATCGGCCGGGCGCACTATTTCGGGGACGAGAACGATCCGAAAAGCGTCGTCGCGAAGGTCAAGAAGGCCAACATCGGCCGGTCGCTCGTCTGGATCGGGAAAGTGTCCGAATACAGCGCGCTGACGGGGAAGGTGACGTTCGGCGGTACGATGACCAATCCGCGCGTCGCCTACATCCTGCCGGAGGTGCATCGGTGAAAGGGCCGGATGGCAGGGGCCCGTCCCGTCCCGACTGTTCCCGGCGCGATTTCATCAAGGGCACGGGGGCGCTGCTGGGCGGGGCGCTGCTCGCGTCGCAACTCGAATGGGCGACGGGACTGCTGGCCCGCGCCGAGGCGGGGACGATGACGGGGGAGGATTCCTACCTGCTCGCCCGGGCGACGAACATCCTCTACACCTCGTGCCTGCAGTGCAACAACAGTTGCGGCGTCAAGGTCAAGCTGATCGACGGCCTCGCGGTCAAGATCGACGGCAGTCCCTGGTCCCCCTTCAGCCTGGTTCCGAACCTGCCGATGGCGACGACGCCGGCCGATGCGGCGAAAAACGACGGGGCGATCTGTCCCAAGGGGCATGCCGGGCTCCAGACGGTCTATGACCCCTACCGGATCCGCAAGGTGCTCAAGCGCGCCGGGCGCCGGGGCGACGGGAAGTGGCAAACGATCGCGTTCGACCAGGCGGTGACCGAGATCGTCGACGGGGGCCGGCTCTTCGCCCACATCCCGGGCGAGGAGGATCGCCACGTCGAGGGCCTCAAGGACATCTGGGTGCTGCGCGACGCGGCAGTCGCGAAGGCGATGGCCGATGACGTCAAGGCGATGGCGAAATCGAAGGACAGGAAGCAGGCGATTGCCGATTTCAAGCTGAAGCACGCGGCGAACCTCCAGATGCTGATCGACCCCGACCACCCCGACCTGGGTCCGAAGAACAACCAGTTCGTCTATTTCTGGGGCCGGATGAAGGGGGGGCGCACCGACTTCACGGCGCGCTTCTTCAACGACTGCTTCGGCACGGTCAACACCCACACCCACACCTCGGCCTGCGTCGGGTCGATGCAGTACGCGGGCCGCGCGATGATGGAGCAGTATGACGGCGGCGGCTTCTCGGGCGGTCCGAAGGGCTACTGGGGGATCGACCACGAGCACGCCGAATATCTGCTTTGCGCGGGCGTCAACATGTTCGACGCGAATTTCGGCCCCCCCCAGCGGGCGTCGCGCGTCATGCGGCGGATCGTCGACGGCGACCTCAAGATCACCGTGGCCGACCCGCGTTTTTCCAAGCTGGCGTCGAAGGCGCACCGCTATCTGCCGGTCAACCCCGGAGAGGACGGCGCGATGTTCATGGCGATCATCCGGTGGATGGTCGAGAACGGGAAATACGACGCGAAATACCTGTCGTGCGCGAACAAGGCGGCGGCGAAGTCGGCGGGCGAATCGACCTGGACCAACGCCGCGCTCCTCGTGAAGATCGGCGACGACGGGCTGCCCGGGAAATTCCTGCGCGCGTCCGAGATCGGCCTGAAACCCGCCGAGATGCGCAAGGAGAAGGACGGCAAGGAAAAGCCGTTCGAATATCTCGTCGCGATGCAGGGCGGGGGGCCGGTCGCGGTCGACCCGAACGACGAGCAGGCCCCCGTGACGGGCGACCTGGCGGTCGACGGCCGGGTCGGCGGATTGCGCGTCAAGAGCGGCTTCCGGCTGGTGGCCGACGAGGCGAACCGGAAGACCATGGCCGAGTGGTCGCAGATCTGCGGCATCCCGGCACCCGAGATCGAGGCGGTGGCGCGGGAACTCGCCTCGCACGGCAAGAAGGCCGCCGTCGACGTCTGCCGCGGCGTCTCGATGCACACCAACGGCTTCTACAACATCACCGCGGCGGCGACGATCAACCTGCTCCTCGGAAACTACGACCACATCGGCGGCGTCATCCCGCAGGCGGTCTACAACGCGACGGGCACGGGGAAGGGGCAGCCGTTCGACCTGCCCAAATCGGTCCCGGGAAAAATCGGGTGCTTCGGGATCAGCGCCATCCGCCACGAGATCCGCTACGAGGATACGACGCTCTTTTCCGGATACCCGTCGAAGCGGAACTGGTACCCGCTCTCGTCCGACCTCTACATGGAGGTCGTGCCGTCGATCGGCGACGCCTACCCCTATCCCGCCAAGGCGCTCATGACCTACATGGGCGCGCCGGTCTACACGATGCCCGGCGGCCACGCCATCATCGAAATCCTGACGGATACGAAGAAGGTGCCGCTCTACTTCGCGAGCGACATCCTCGTCGGGCCGACCAGCCAGTTCGCCGACTACATCTTTCCCGACCTGTCGTATCTCGAGCGGTGGGAGATGGGTGGATCGCAGTGGGGCATGGCGTCGAAGGTGCAGCCGATGCGACAGCCGCTGATCGCACCGATTCCCGAGACGGCGGTCGTATACGGGGAAACGGTCCCGATCTCCTACGAGACGATGTTGATGGCGTTCGCCGAGCGGCTCGGCATGAAGGGGTTCGGCAAGGACGGCTTCGGGCCGGGGCAGGACTTCACCCGTCCCGACGACTACTACATCCGGATGGTGGCCAACGTCGCGCGCGACGGCGAGCCGACACCCGACGCAACGGACGACGAGGTGACGCTTTTTCTCGATTCGCGCCGGCACCTGCCCGACTCCGTGTTCGACGTCAAGCGATGGGCGCGCATCGCGGGACCCAACTGGCGCAAGGTGGTCTACCTGCTCAACCGCGGCGGGCGGTACCAGGATTACGGCGACGTCTACCCGGCCGGGCGGATCGCCAACCGGTACGGCAAGGGGGTCAACTTCTACCAGGAAAAGACGGCCGGGACGCGCAACTCGATCACGGGCAAGGCGAACCCCGGCTGTGCGACCTACGTTCCCGTGACGACGCTTTCGGGGCAGACGCCGGTCGAGGCGGGGCTGGCCTCGAAGCGGTTCCCGCTCCACCTGATCACCCAGAAGGACATCACGCAGACCAAGTCGCGCACGATCACCAACTACTGGCTTTCGACCGGCATCCGGCCCGAAAACGAGATTCTCGTCAACGCGGGCGACGCGAAGGCGATGGGGTTCAAGTCGGGCGACCGGGCGCGGATCGTCTCCTCGACCAATCGCGACGGAACTTGGGAACTCGGGCACGGGAAACGGAAGCAGATCGTGGGACTCGTGAAGCCCACCGAGACGATCAAGCCGGGCGTGATCTCGTTCACGATCGGTCACGGCCAGTGGGCGAGCGGCGCCTCCGACATCGAGATCGACGGCGTTATCGTCAAGGGCGACCCGCGGCGCGGCGTCGGCTTCAACGCCAACGCGTCGATGTGGATCGATCCGCTCATGAAGAACCAGGCGCTGGTCGACCCGGTCGGCGGCAGCCTCTCCTTCTACGACACGATGGTCGCCCTGGAAAAGGCGTGAAGGAATACCCCGACAAATCGGAAGGCGGGTGCTCCCGGCGCGATTTCCTGAAAGGGTCCGGCGCGCTGCTCGGTGGGGCGTTGCTCGCGTCGCAGCTCGAGTGGGCGACCGGGCTGCTCGCCCGTGCCGAGGCCGGGGTGCTTGTGCCGGGTGAAGCGTACGACCTGTCGAACGCCCGGAACATCCTCTACACCACCTGCCTGCAGTGCAACACCGGCTGCGGCATCAAGGTCAAGCTGATCGAAGGCCTCGCGGTCAAGATCGACGGCAGCCCCTATTCCCCGTTCACGATGGTGCCGAGCGTCCCGATGGCGAGGCCCCCGGCCGACGTCGCGAAGGACGACGCGCCGATCTGCCCCAAGGGGCACGCGGGAATCCAGACGGCGTACGACCCCTACCGCATCCGCAAGGTGCTCAAGCGCGCGGGTCGGCGGGGCGAGGCGAAATGGGAAACGATCGCCTTCGAAAAGGCGGTGGCCGAGATCGTCGACGGCGGAAAACTGTTCTCGCACGTGCCGGGCGAGGAGCATCGCCACGTCGAGGGACTGCGCGATCTCTGGGCGCTGCGTGACGCGAAACTCGCGAAGGCGATGGGCGACGACGCGAAGGCGATCGCTTCGGCGAAAGGGAAGCGGCAGGCGGTGGCCGATTTCAAGGCGAAGCACGCGGCCCATCTCCACCTGCTGATCGACCCCGACCACCCCGACCTGGGGCCGAAGAACAACCAGCTCGTTTTCCAGTGGGGGCGGATGAAGGGGGGGCGCGGCGAGTTCGGCCTGCGCTTCTTCGGGGACGGCTTCGGCACGGTCAACACGCACGGTCACACCACGGTTTGCCAGGGATCGCTCTACTTTACCTGCAAGGCGATGAGCGAACAGTATGACGGCGAGGCATTTTCGGGCGGCCAGAAATTCTACTGGCAGGGCGACATCGAAAATGCGGCGTACGCCCTGTTCGTCGGAGCCAACCTGTTCGACGCCAATTACGGCCCCCCGAACCGGTCGGCGCGGATGACGCAGCGGATGGCCGCCGGCGAACTCAAGATCACCGTGGCCGACCCGCGCTTTTCCAAGCTGGCGTCCAAGGCGAACCGCTACCTGCCGGTCGTGCCGGGGGAGGATGCGGCGCTCTTCATGGCGATTGCGCGGACGTTGATCGACGAGCGGCTTTACGACGCAAGATACCTGTCGTGCGCCAACAAGGCGGCGGCCGCGGCGGCCGGCGAGCCGACCTGGAGCAACGCCGCGCTGCTCGTGAAGATAGGCGAGGACGGGACGCCGGGCAAATTCCTGCGCGCCTCCGAGATCGGGCTCAAGGCGCCGGAAATGCGGAAGGAGAAGGACGGCCGGGAACGCGCGTTCGAATATCTTGTCGCGCTGAAGGACGGCGAGCCGGTGGCGGTCGACCCGAACGACGGGAAGATGTCGGTGACCGGCGATCTCCTGGTCGACGGTCGGGTGCATGGCGTGCGCGTCAAGAGCGGGCTGGGGATCATCGCCGACGCGGCCCGGGCGAAGCCGATGGCCGAGTGGTCGCGGCTCTGCGGCATTCCCGCGGCCGAGATCGAGACGGTGGCGCGCGAACTGGCATCCCACGGCAAGAAGGCGGTCGTCGACGTCCACCGGGGCGTCGCCCAGCACACCAACGGTTTCTACAACGTCACCGCCGCCATGACCATCAACCTGCTCCTAGGCAACTTCGACCACGCGGGCGGAATGATCGCCGCGTCGACCTACGGCTTCATGGGCGGCAAGCCGGGCCAGCCAAACGATCTTGCGGCCGGGAATTCCGAAAAGATTCCGCGCTTCGGCATCAGCGTGATCCGTCACGACATCCGGTACGAGGACTCGACGCTCTTCGCCGGATATCCCGCGAAGCGCAACTGGTGGCCGCTCTCCTCGGACGTCTACGAGGAGACGCTGCCGTCGATCGGAGACGGCTACCCGTACCCGGTCAAGGCGCTCTTCAGCTACATGGCCGCGCCGACCTATGCGCTCCCGGCCGGACAGACCAACATCGCGGTGCTCGCCGACGTCGAGAAACTCCCGCTCTATTTCGCAAGCGACATTCTCGTCGGCCCGACCTCCGCCTACGCGGACTACATCTTCCCCGACCTCTCCTACCTCGAACGGTGGGAGATGCAGGGGTCGCACCCCAACATGCCGGCGAAGGTGCAGCCGATCCGGCAACCGGTCATCGCGCCGGTCCCCGAGACGGTGGTCGTCTACGGCGAGGCGGTCCCCTGCTCGTACGAGGCGCTGCTGATGGCGCTGGCCGAGAAGCTGGGGATGAAGGGATTCGGGAAGGGCGGCTTCGGGCCCGGAGAAGATTTCACGCGTCCCGACGACTACTACATCCGGATGGTGGCCAACGTCGCGAACGACGGCGACCCGGTCGATGACGCAGACGACGCCGAAATCGCGCTCTTTCTCGACGCGCGACGGCACCTGCCGAAAAGCGTGTTCGACGCCCCCCGGTGGGAACGGATCGCGGGCCCGAACTGGCGGAAGGTGGTGCACCTCCTCAACCGGGGCGGACGCTTCCAGGATTACCGGGAAATCGCCACCGGCGGGCACGTCGCCAACCGCTACGGCCGCGCGATCAACTGCTACCAGGAAAAGACGGCCGGAACGCGCAATGCCTTCACGGGCAAGCCCAACCCGGGGTACGCCCGCTATGTGCCGGTGAGCACGGCGCTGGGGCAGACGCCCGAGGCCGCGAGGTTGACGCACGGCTACCCGCTCCGGATGATCACGCAGAAGGATATCCTCCACACGAAATCCCGCACCGTGGCCGATTACTGGACGCTCTCGATGCGGCCCGAAAACGAGTTCGTCGTCAACCCCGTCGACGCGAAGGCGCTGGGGCTGGAAGACGGTTCGCGTGCACGGGTCGTGTCGGCGACCAACCGTGCGGGAACCTGGGAACTGGGGAACGGGCGGCGGAAAGAGATGGCCGGACGGGTCAAGGTGACCGAGACGATCCGGCCCGGCGTGATGACGTTCCTGCCCGGCTACGGGCACTGGGCGAGCGGCTCGGCGGACCTCGTGATCGACGGGAAAAAGATCGCCGGCGACCCGGCGCGCGCCACCGGCTTCAACGCCAACGCGGCCATGTGGATCGATCCTCACCTGAAAAACACGTGCCTGATCGACCCCGTCGGCGGCAGCGTCTCGTTCTACGACACGCGGGTCACGCTCGAGAAGGTGTGACGCCGGGGGTTACGACTCGATCCGGAACGTCTGCATGATGCCGTCGAGTTCCTCCGCGCTGGCGGCGTTTTCCTGCGTGACCCGGTTCATCTCGACGACCGCCTTGTTGATCTGGTCGATCCCCTGCGACTGTTCCCGCGACGAAGCCGAAATCTCCTGCATGAGCGAAACCACCTTGGCGGAGCTTTCGCTGACCTGGCGGAACACTTCGTGGGTGACCTCGACCATGCTTTCCCCGTTCCGGATCTTAAGGGCGATGTCCTCCATCAGGGCGGTAGTGTTCCGGGCCGCATCGGCCGCACGCAGCGCCAGATTGCGCACCTCGTCGGCGACGACGGCGAAGCCGAGCCCCGCCTCGCCCGCGCGTGCCGCCTCGACCGCCGCGTTGAGCGCCAGCAGGTTGGTCTGGAAGGCGATCTCGTCGATTCCCTTGACCAGGCTCTGGCTCTGCTCGCTCGCCCGGGCGATCTCGGTCATGGAGCGCGCCAGTTCTTCCATCGACTCGTAGGCCTTCTTCGTGACCGCGCTCGCCGCCACCATCAGGTTGTTGGCTTCGACGGTGTTGCCGGCGTTGTTCTTGACCATCGACGACATCTGCTCGAGCGACGTCGATGTGCTCTCGAGGGAGGCCGCCTGGTGGGTAACGCCGGTCGTCAGCTTTCGGGACGTCTCGACCGAGTGGCCGACCGCCTCGCCCATCCGGAGCCGCATCGTGTTGACGGAGCGGGCGAGTTCCCCGATCTCGTCGTTCGAGACGCAGTGCATCTCTTCCGTCAGGTCGCCCTCCGCGATCCGCCCGATGACCTCGATGGACTCCTTGAGGGGAATGGTGATCGACCGGCTCGTGACGACCCCGAGCAGCAGCGTGACGAGGATCACCAGCGACCCGACCCCGATCACCATCTGGACCGTCCGTTTCGACGCCCGGTTCAGCGACGCCACGACGTCGTCCTGGTTTGCACCCGCCTTCAGCACTTCCCGGTTGCTCTCCTCGAGGTATTTCCCCGCGATGTCGCGCATCCGGCCGTTGAGCGTGTCGAGTTCCTGGCTGCTCTTGAGGGCCGCCCTGACGCGGTCCGCCGCCCCCTCCTTGCCCGAAAAGGCGATTGAAACCGAGCCCATGGACGCCGAGTACGCGGAGACGGTGCGCATCTCCGCGGCATGGTTTCCTTTTCGCAGCAGATTCGTCAGTTCCTGCGCCGCCTTCCCCGCCTGGGTGAAGATCCCCTCGATGAGGGCGACCTGCCCGGTGAATTCCTTCGGATCGCGGGCGTGGACGCTGTTGCTGACGTGCGTCCCGAGGGAAGAGCCGAGGAGCGAGAGGTTCGACGCCTGGGCGAGGATGTGGTTGGTCCCCTTGAAGGAGTCGATGTTCCGGGACATCTCGCCGCTGTTGCTCTTGAGCGTCGTGTCGGCGCGGGCGATCTCCTTCTCGAGCGTGGGGAGGATGTAGGAGAGTTCGTAGGTCAGTTCCTTGGCGCGCGCCTCGATCGTTTCCTTCTGCTTGTCGTCCTCGTCGCCGATGTTCTTGATCTGGAGGAAGGCAAGCCCGCGGGCTCCCGTCACCCGCTCGTTGATGGAGCCGACCTTCTGCCCGATATCGCCCGCGACCGTGTCGACTCCCTTGAGATTCTTGAGCGCCTGGAGGATGTTGCCGATGGTCTTCGCCACGCTGTCCCGGAGGACCGCCACCGACCGCTTGTCGTTCGTCACGGGAATCTTGGTGATGAAGAAGTTGAGATCCTTGAAGCCGTCCCGGATGGCCACCAGGTCCGCCTGTTGCCGGCTCGCCTGCATCATGCTGTCGACGCTCCCGATCATGCTTCCGGACGCCTTCTGCTGGAGGCTCCCGATCGAGGCGCCCAGCTGCCGCATGTTCCGGGACGATTCGTCCAGTTTTCCCTGGATGGCCGAGGAGGCGGCTTTTGCCGCCTCCTGCGCCTTGATCTTCCGTTCGGTGATCTCGAGGATCGACCGGGAAATTTCAGCGATCGAGCCGTCGACCGATCCGGTCTCGCCCTTCAGTTTCGCCATCGCCTCGTACGCCTTCCGGACGCGGTCGAGCGATTCCGTGGCGAGGGTGGAAGCCGCCCTGAATTCCTCGATCGTCCTCGAGGACGAGAGCGTCGAGAGGTTGGCGGCGTGCGCCTGGAGCTCGCGCTGCTGGTTCAGCGCCTTGAGCTGGTAGGGCGTCGTCTTCTGCGTCAGCGTGGCGATGTTGTCGTTGATCTTCCGCGTGCCGACCAGCGCCGCCCCGACGATGATCACGATGGCGACCGACACCACCGCGACATTCATCGCCAGTTTCGTCTTGATATTCATCCAGCCCCCGTTCCCTGGTGTCCCGGTCTATTCCTCGAGTTCGGTGGTTGCGCCGACCTTGCTTCGGACGGCGCTCCAATCGGCCAGGGTGATGGCCGCATCCTCGCCCTTCATCGTATTGATCACGTCGTAATAGTCGAGCTGGTACTTCGATTTCTTGATGTCGTCGGCCTTCTTGATCTTGATCGCATAGACGGTCTGGACAGACTGGTGGTCGAACGCCCGCCACGTCTGCTCGTCCTTCAGGCCGATGTATTTGTACCCCTCGAGCGCCTTGATCACGGCCGCCGTGTCGAAGCTCTTCGCCCGCTCGACCGCCTCCTTGTACTGGTTCAGGATCACGTAGGCGGAAGCGCCCGAGGTCGACGGGTAGCGCTTGTGCTTCTCCTCGAAATTCGTCACGAACGCCTTGGCCTTGGGATTGTTTCCCTCGAGGGCGAGCTTCCAGTACCACGGGGTGGCGCTGAGCACCCCCTCCATCGCATCCGGCCCTGCCCCTTCGGCCATGTCGAGCGTCATGTTCGGGACGACGACCTGCATCTTCGCCTTGAGCCCGAGTTCGTGCGCCTGTTTCACGCCGTTTTCCATATCCTTTCCGAATAGGACAAGGACGAGGACGTCGGCGTTGGCCTGCTTCGCCAGCTCGAGGACGTTCTTGAAGTCGGTTGTCCCAAGCTTGGTCAGGATTCCGGGGTGCTTGTCCTTGTCGCCGGTGTCGGTGAACTGCCGGAACGCTTCCTCGGTGGTCCATCCCCAGGTGTAGTCGGCGGTGACGTAGAAGTATTTCTTCCCGCCGAAGTTCTTCTTGAGGTATTCCGCCTGCACCTTCGCCGCCATCCGGGAATCGTAGCATTCGCGGAAGACGTACTTGTGCCCTTCCTCCCCCGTGGTCTCGGTCGAGTAGGTCAGCGTTCCGAAAAACAGTTTCTTTTTCGCCTTGGCGACCTTTCCCGTCGCGATGGCGACTGCGCTCGAGGATCCCCCGAAGATCATCGGGACGCCTTCGGTGTCGAAGAGCTCGGTCGCGTTCGCCTTGGCGACGCCCGCATTGCTCTTCGTGTCCCGATAGACCAGCTGGACCTTCTTCCCGAGGATGCCGCCGGCCGCATTGATTTCTTCGAGGGCCATCTCGGCGCCCCGCTTCTGGTCGAGACCCTGCTTGGAATAAGGGCCTGTTTCCGGGTAGTTGAGGCCAATTTTAACCACTTCGTCTGCGGCGCCGGCCCGGAAGGCGATGCCGAAACACGAAGCGGCCACGAAAGTCGCCACCAGCAATGCACTGAACGCCCTGCGTTTGAATCCCATTTTGCCCAAACCCCCTTTTCGGTGAACGGGTTGAGTCGGAAGCCGATCGCGAACGGAAAACCGGCCGACGCGGAATTCCGCCGGGCTTCCCGGATGCCGGAAAACCCACATTCCTTATATCGGAAGTGCCGCAATAAACTTTAGTTCTATTTGAGGGAATGCGGGTTGCGCTTCAGCGGTGGTATACTTTGAAGATGATCCGGAAGTCGCTCCCAATCATCCTGCTTCTGTTGGTGCTCGCCCCCGCCCTGACCGGGTGGGCCGGCGATACCTGCTGTTCGGCCGACGCCTCCCGGTGCGGGACATCCTGCCCGGAGGGGAACACCCCGAATCCTGACCCCGGCGCCGACAACCACGCCGACCCCGGGCACCAGCAGGGCGCTTGCGGCTGCGACTGCCACGCGTTGTGGATGAACCACCATCCGCTTTCGCCGGGCTCCGCGCCCCGCCTGGGCACGCTCGACCTGCAGGATTCCGAAGATCCATCGAACGCGCACCTTTCCGAGATATTCCGACCCCCCCTGGCCTGATCCCCCGAACGCACTCCCCGTTTTCCACAAAGGAACGTCCCATCTCGCGGCGGCCATACGCCCGCCGACGGAGGTCATCCGTGTCTGCACCGTTTTTCAGGCGAACGCGCACGCTTTGCGTCGCGATTTCGTCATTCCTGATCTCAACGATACCCCTTCCCGCGATCGCCATGGAGGCGGCCGGGGAGATCACGCTTAGCCAGGCGGTCGAGGCCGCGCTGGCGGGTCATCCGCGTCTCGCGGCGTTCGCGTTCGAGCGGCAGGCCGCCGAGGGGCGCACCCTGCAGTCGTCCAGGGCCCCCAACCCCGAGCTGGATTTCGAACTGGCGAACACGGGTGGCAGTTATCCGCTCCTCTCCCGGTCGGAAACGGCCGTGACGTACAGCCAGCCGCTCGAATGGGAAAAGAAGGCGGTGCGGGTTCGCCGCAGCGAAGCCGAGAGCGCCCTGCTCGGGCGGAACCAGCAAAGTACCCGCCTGAACGTGATCGCCGACGTGATGCGCGCCTTCGTCACGCTTCAGGGTGCGCAAAACAGGCTGGCGCTCGTGCGGGAGGCGCAGGTGCTGGCGGCCTCATTGAAAGGGATCGCCACCGAACGGGTTGCGGCGGGCGCGATCTCCCCGATCGAGGAAACCCGGGCCGCGGTGGCGCTCTCGCTGGCGGCGGCGGATGTTGCCCGGGCGGGGCGCACCGTCGAGGCGGCTCGGCGCGAATTGTCGACGGCCATCGGCGAGGCGAACCCCTCGTTTGCCTCGGCCGCCGGAGAACTTCCCGAAAACCTGGCCGTTCCGGACGTCGGCGACCTGGTTCCCCGGCTGGCCGGCAATCCGGACCTCGCGCGCTGGGATCTGGAGCGGGCCGTCCGGCAGGCCGCGCTCGACGTCGAGAAGTCGCTGGCGCGTCCGGACGTGACGATTCGGGGCGGCGTCAAATTCCAGCGGGAGGATTCGCAGTTCTCCTTCCTGGCCGGATTCACGGTGCCGCTGGCGATCAACAACCGCAACGAAGGGGCGATCCGGGAAGCGCAGGCGAAACTCTCGGCAAACGACCTCGAGCGGCGCGAGGCGGATATCCGGCTGCGCGGGCAGCTCGGGGTGCGGCACGCCGCGATGGCGGCGGCGGCCCGCGAGGCGTCGACGCTCAAGGGCGAATCGCTCGCCGGTGCGCAAAACGCGTACGACGCGGTGAACGAAGGATACCGGCTGGGCAAGTTCCGCTATCTCGACGTGCTCGATGCCGCAAGGGTGCTCCTTGAGACACGCGTGCGGTACGTGGATGCGATCGTCGATCTCAATCTCGCGCGGGTCGACGTAGAGCGTCTCGTCGCCCAGGACAGGAGCAAATGATGAAGATGACTATATGGCTGGTTGCCGCATTCGCGGCAATGTTCGGGCTGAACGGATCGGCATTGGCGGCGGAAAAGGAAGTCTCGGATCTCGACCGGTCGATCCGGGATCTCTGGGCGGCGAAGTGCGAACACAAGATGCCGCAGTACCAGTGCGACGAGTGCCGTTACGAGGTGGGCGTCGTCCGGGTCCCGGCATCGCTCCTGGGCGGGGGCGGAAAGGCGGCCCTCGTCGGCGTGACCACCGCGAAAGGGGCGGCGTTTGCCGCCTCGAGCACGTTTTCCGGCGAGGTGAGGCTGGCCGAAGGAAAGACGGTCCACGTCTCTTCCCCCCTTCCGGGCGTCATCCGGTCGGTGTCGGTCGACGTCGGTGCCGTGGTGAAGCCGGGCGACCCGATCTTCGAGATCGACAGCCACGAGGTGGCCGAGGCGAAGGGCGACGTCCTGAAAAAGGTGGCGGCGCGGGACCTGGCCCGGATCAACGCGGGGCGCGAGGCGCGGCTCTTCGAGAAGAAGATCTCGGCGGAGGTCGAGGTGCAGGAAGCGCAGGCGCGATTCGCGGATGCGGAGGTCGATCTCTCGAACGCGCGGAGCCGGCTGGTCCGGATGGGCGTGCCCGAGGCCGATGTCGCGGCACTGGACCGGAAAAGTCCGGAGTTGCTGCGCGGGCTGCTGGTCGTCCGCGCGGCGCAGGGCGGCACCGTTCTGGAGCGTCATGCAAGCGTCGGCGAACGGGTCGAGCCGGGCAAGGATCTGCTCCTCCTCTCCGACCTCTCCGAGGTGTGGGTGTGGGTCGACATCCGCGGGAACGAACTGCCGGCATCGTTGAGAAACGGAGCGAAGGGGGCCACCTACCCCGCGGAGGTTTCGGCCGGCGGAAAATCTTATCGCGGGTCGCTGGACGTCGTATCGGGCGTGGTGAACGAGCAGACGCGCACCGTCAAAGCCCGGGTTGTGGTTCCGAATCCCGACGGCGCGCTGCGCCCGGGGATGTTCGTCTCGGTGCGCGTGCACCTCTCCGGCGGCGGAACCGGCTTGTCGGTGCCGCGGACCGCGGTCCTTTCGGATGCCGGCCGATCATTTGTCTTCGTCCACAAGGAAGGCGACTACTGGATCCGCCGACCCGTGAAACTCGGACGCGCTTCGGGTGACCGTGTCGAAATCGCGAGCGGCATCCAGTCCGGCCAGAAGGTCGTCGCCGACGGCGCCTTCCTCCTCAAGTCCGACGTCCTGCGCGGCAAGATGGGCGCAGGGTGCGCAGACTGAAGCGCATCCCATGAGAACCTTCATCGAGTTTCTGTTGCGGCGCCGGGCACTCGTCCTGGCGTTCATGTGCATCCTCATCGCGGGGGGCGTGGTCGCGTGGACGCGCCTCCCCATCGACGCGTTTCCCGACGTCACGAACGTGCAGGTCATGATCCTCTCCGAGGCGCCGGGCCTCTCCTCGGTCGACGTCGAACAACAGGTCACCTGGCCGATCGAGCAGCAGATGGGCGGGATGCCGAAAGTCACTCAGGTCCGGTCGCTCTCGAAGGCCGGGCTTTCGCAGGTGATCGTCGTGTTCGGTGACGACGTCGACGCCTGGTTCGCCCGGCAGCAGGTGTTCGAGCGGCTTCAGGCGGCGAAGGAAGGGCTGCCGCCGGGCGTCAGCCCGGAACTGGGCCCGATCAGTACCGGGCTCGGCGAGATCTTCCAGTACACCCTCGAGGGCGACGGGATGTCGCCGATGGAACTCCGCACCATCCAGGACTTCATCGTGGCGCCGCAGCTCAAGCCGATCTCCGGCGTCAACGAGGTCAACAGCTTCGGCGGATTCGTGAAGCAGTACCAGGTACTCGTCCGGCCCGACGCGCTGCTGAAGTACGACCTGTCGCTGCGGCAGGTGATCGAGGCGATCGGGAAGAACAACGCCAACGCCGCGGGCGGATTCATCGTGCGCGGCTGGGAGCAGACCTACATCCGCGGGGTGGGGCTCCTGACGGGGACCGAGGATATCGGCCGGGTCGTCCTCAAGTCGAGCGACGGCGTGCCGCTCCTCGTGCGCGACGTGGCCGACGTGGTGGCCGGCCCCCAGGCGCGCCAGGGCGCCGTGACGCGGGACGGCAAGGGAGAGGTGGTCGCCGGCATGGTCATCATGCTCCGAGGCGAAAACTCGAAGGACGTCGTCTCCCGCGTCAAGGAGGCGATCCCGAGGATCCGGAACAGCCTTCCCAAGGGCGCCCGGATCAACGTCTTCTACGACCGGACGTCGCTGATCGAGGCGTGCATCAAGACGGTCGTGGACGCGCTGATGGAGGGCGGGATCTTCGTCATCCTGATCCTGTTCCTCTTCCTGGCGGAGTTGCGGACGGCGCTGATCGTCGTTGTCTCGCTCCCGCTGACCTTCCTCGCCACCTTTCTCGTGATGGGTTGGGCGGGGCTCACCTCCAACCTGATGAGTCTCGGCGGGCTCGCGTTCTCCGTCGGGATGGTGGTCGACGCCTCGATCGTGATCGTGGAAAACGTCCGGCGACACTTCGCCGAGCACCGCGACCCGTCCATGAAGCGGCAGATTGCCGCGCGCGCGGTCATGGAGGTGGCGAAGCCCGTCGGCTTCTCGGTGCTGATCATCGGGATCGTCCTCGTGCCGCTGTTCACGTTGCAGGGGATCGAGGGAAAGATGTTCGCGCCGCTGGCGATGACGATGATCTTCGCGATGCTGACGTCGTTCGTGGTGGCGCTGACCATCGTGCCGGTCCTCTCCGAACTGTTCCTGAAGCAGGTCGAGGAGAGGCAGTTCGGATTCGTGAAGCGGTTTCACGCGGGGTACATGAAACTGCTCGGGGCCGCCGGCCGCCGGAAGTCGGTCACGCTGGGGCTCTCCCTCGCGTCGCTGGTGGTCGCAGGCGCCCTCTACACCCGGATCGGAACCGAGTTCATGCCGCCGCTCGACGAGGGGGCGCTCGCGGTCAACGTCGTCCGGCTCCCCAACGCGTCGCTCGAAGGGGCGGTGACGGTCTCCGACTTCATCGAGAAGCGGCTCAAGACGATCCCCGAGATCGAGACGGTCGTCAGCAAGACGGGGCGCGCCGAGATATCCGAAGACCCGATGGGGCCCGAGCAGACCGACGTCTTCATCATGCTCAAGCCGCGGAAGCAATGGACGAGCGTCTCGAACAAGGCCGAGCTGGTCGAGAAGATCCGGAAGGAGATGGCGGCGATCCCCGGTGTCCGCCTCTCCTTCTCGCAGCCGATCGCGCTCCGGGTCAACGAGCTGATCTCGGGGGTGAAGTCGGACCTCGCGGTCAAGGTGTACGGGGAGGACCTGGAGAAACTCAAGGGGTATGCCGACCGGATCGCCGGGGCGTTGTCCGCCGTCCGCGGCGCGAGCGACATCAAGGTCGAGCAGGTCTCGGGGATGGACCAGGTCGAGGTGACCTACGACCGGGCGGCGATGGCGAGGTACGGCATCAACGTGGCCGACGTGAACGACCTGATCGAGACGGCGATCGCCGGGAAGGAGGCGACGCGCGTGGTCGACGGGCAGAAGCGGATCGCGACGGTCGTCCGCTTTCCCGCGGGGCCGAAAACCGATATCAGCGCGATCGGCGGTCTGCTGGTCCACGCCGAAGGCGGCGCGAGGATCCCGCTCGGGCAGCTCGCGAAGGTGTCGGTCGTGGAAGGGCCCGCACAGGTCGGGCGGGAACGGGGGATGCGGCGCGTGGCGGCCGAGGTCAATATCCGCGGGCGCGACCTGGGCGGTTTCGTCGGCGAGGTCAAGTCGAAACTCGCGGGAATCGAGAAGGAGCTGCCGCCCGGCTACTTCATCGAGTACGGCGGGCAGTTCGAGAACCAGCAGCGGGCGATGAAGCGGCTGGCGATCGTCGTGCCGGTCTCGCTGGTGCTGATCCTGATCCTGCTCTATCTCGCACTGGGCAACCTGCGCGACTCGCTCCTCGTGGTGCTCAACCTGCCGTTCGCGCTGGTCGGCGGGGTGATCGCGGTGTGGCTCTTCAAGATGAACCTGTCGGTGTCCGCGGCCGTCGCATTCATCGTCCTATTGGGGATCGCGGTCCAGAACGGGGTGGTCCTCGTCGCCTTCTTCCGGCAGTTGCGGGAGGATGGCAAGTCGGTCGAGGAGACGGTGCGGATCGGGTGCGACCTCCGGTTCCGGCCGCTCCTGATGACGGCGCTGACCAGTTTCATCGGCCACCTGCCGATGCTGTACGCGACGGGCTCGGGGGCGGATATCCAGAAGCCGCTCGCCGTGGTCGTCATGGGCGGGCTGATCACGTCGACGCTGCTCACGCTGGTCGTGCTTCCGACGCTGTACGGGATGCTCGAGACGCGGTGGGAGAAGGCGCGTCGACGCGCCTTGTAGATCATATCCACGGCCCGGTTGAACGAAATGATGTAATTGTCGGCCGACCCGGCGAGAAGCGGCAGGTGCCGACGCTTCGGCTCGACCAGGTTCGCGACAGGGTGGAGATCGGCGAAATCCGGATCGACGGGAATGCCGACGCTTCCGTGGACGTGCCCGGAATCAGCCGCGAACCGGCCGGGAAGTGACCCGCGTGGTATGATTTCCACCGGTCATTTCACGAGACAAAGGAGTCCTTAAAGATGGCGTTCCGCGACCTTCGCGAATTCATGGCCGCGCTCGAGAAGCGTGGCGAACTGGTGAAAGTGACGACCTCCGTTTCATCCGAGCTCGAGGTGGCCGAGATCGCCGACCGGCTGGTGAAGACGGGCGGTCCCGCGGTGCTCTTCACCAACGTGAAGGGCGCGGCCGTGCCGCTCGCGATGAACCTGTTCGGCACGATGGAGCGGATGTGCTTCGCCCTCGGCGTGAAGAACCTCGACGAGATCGGCGCGCGGGTCAGCGACATCATCGAGCCCGAGATCCCGACCAGCTTCATGGACAAGCTCCGGATGTTGCCGAAGCTCGCCCAGATGGCCGATTTCCTCCCGAAGACCGTTTCCTCCGCCCCCTGCCAGGAGGTGGTCGAGAAGGATAACGCGTCGCTCGCCTTCCTGCCGATCGTCAAGACGTGGCCCGACGACGGCGGGCCGTTCATCACGCTGCCGGCGGTGTTCACGAAGGACCCGAAAACGGGCCGGCGCAATGTCGGGATGTACCGGATGCACGTCTACGACGAGCGGACCACCGGGATGCACTGGCACATCCACAAGGGAGGCGCCGACCATTACCGGGGGTTCAAGAAGGCGGCCGAGCGGATGCCGGTCGCGGTATCGCTGGGCGGCGACCCGGCGACGATGTACTCGGCGAGCGCGCCCGTCCCCCCCAACATCGACGAGATGATGTTCTCGGGCTTCCTGCGCCGGGAACCGGTCGAGATGGTGAAGTGCAAGACGATCGAGATGGAGGTCCCCGCGCACGCCGAGATCATCCTCGAGGGGTACGTCGATCCGGGCGAACTCCGCACCGAGGGGCCGTTCGGCGACCACACCGGCTACTACTCGCTGGCCGACCAGTACCCCGTCTTTCACCTCACCTGCGTGACGCGCCGCAAGGATGCGATCTATCCGGCGACCATCGTGGGGAAACCGCCGATGGAGGATGTCTTCCTGGGGAAGGCGACCGAGCGGATCTTCCTGCCGCTGCTCCAGAAGGTGCTCCCCGAGGTGGTCGACATGAACCTGCCGATCGAGGGGATCTTCCACAACTTCGTCTTCCTCTCGATCGACAAGAAGTACCCCGGACACGCCCGCAAGGTGATGAGCGCGGTGTGGGGGATGGGGCTCATGATGTTCTCGAAGTTCGTCGTGGTCTTCGACGCCGACGTCAAGATCCAGGATCTTTCCGAGGTGATCTGGCGGATCGGCAACAACGTCGACCCCAAGCGCGACACGATGATCGTCGAGGGGCCGGTCGACGCGCTCGAGCACGCCTCCCCGATCCCGCATTACGGCTCCAAGATGGGGATCGACGCGACGCGCAAGTGGGCTTCCGAAGGGTTCGCCCGCGAGTGGCCCGAGGACATCGCCATGCCGAAGGAAATCACCGACCTCGTCACGAAGCGCTGGAAGGAGTACGGGTTCTAGCCGATGTTCCGCCGAATCGCCGTCTACATGGAGATGATCAAGATCGCGCACACGGTGTTCGCGCTGCCGTTCGCACTGATGGGGATGTTTCTTGCGGCGCGCGAGATCCATCGCCCCTGGGCGCTGCCGTCGCTCACCACGGTCGGCTGGATCATCCTCGCGATGGTCGGGGCCCGGAGCGCGGCGATGGGGTTCAACCGGATCGTCGACGCCGAAATCGATGCGAAGAATCCGCGGACGAAGAGCCGGGCGATCCCGGCCGGACTGGTCGACCGCGGTTCGGCGACGAAGTTCACCTTCCTGTTCGCGGCGCTGCTGGTCTTTTCGGCCTACAAGCTCAACCCGGCGGGAAGTCGCGCCTTCCTCTGCCTCAAGCTCTCGCCCGTCCTGCTGCTCCTGCTCTTTTCCTATTCGTTCATGAAGCGGTTCACCTGGGCGTGCCACCTCGTGCTGGGCGCATGCCTGGGCGCCGCGCCGCTCGCGGCCTGGATGGCGGTGACCGGCACCTTCGATCCGCGGATGCTCGTCTTTAGCTTCGCGGTCCTGTTCTGGGTGGCCGGCTTCGATATCTTCTACGCGTTGCAAGATGTCGAGTTCGACCACGCGATGGGTCTCCATTCGATCCCGCGGCGGATCGGGGTCCGCCGGGCGCTCTGGACCGCGCGCGGATTCCACTTGTCGATGGCGGCGCTTTTGCTCGTGGGGTATCATGAGTTCGGGCTCGGCAACTGGTACCTGGCCGGCTGGGCATCGTGCGTCGCGACGCTCGTCTACGAGCACGCGATCGTCAAGGAAAACGACCTGTCCCGGATCGACATGGCGTTTTTCAACCTCAACGGCTTGGTCAGTCTCGTCCTGGGGCTGTTCACCTGGCTCGACGTCGCGCTCTGAAGGTTTTGCCGGGACGGTAAGATTCGCGAATCGAAAGGGGAAGGCGGCGCCTTGAGAATCCTGCTGGCGATATCCGGGGCAAGCGGCGCGCGCTACGGCGTCCGGACCGGCGAACTGCTGCTGGTGGCCGGCGTCGAACTGCACCTCCTCGTCACGCGGACCGCCTGGGAAATTCTCGCGACCGAATTGCCCGGGGCCGATCCGTTGCCGGAAGGTCTTTCCGCCCGCCAGGAATGGCTCGCCGCCCGGATGAAGTGCCACCCGTCCTCTTTCCGGCTCCACGCCGAACACGATTTCTCGATCCCGTTCGCCTCCGGTTCCAACCCGCCCGATGCGATGATCGTCGCTCCCTGCTCGATGGGAACCGCCGCCCGGATCGCCCACGGGCTTTCGTCCTCGGTCCTGCTGCGGTGCGCCGACGTCGCGATCAAGGAGAAAAAACCGCTCGTCCTCGTTCCGCGCGAGATGCCGTTCTCGGCGATCCACCTCGAAAACCTGCTGGCGCTCTCTCGCGCCGGCGCCGACATCCTGCCCGCCTGCCCCGGTTTCTACAACCGTCCGCAGACGGTGTCCGAGATGGTCGATTTCGTCGTGTCGCGCATCCTGTCCCGCGTCGGCATCGATGCGGGACTTCACGCAAAATGGGGTGAAACTCCCTAGCAAGTCGATGAACGGATGTATGATTGCCGTCAGTTCCCGGGAGGGTCGAACCGATGAAGAAAATTCTTGTGGTGGACGACGAAGAGAACATCCGCGAACTGTACCGGGACGAGCTGGTCGAGCAGGGGTTCGAGGTCGAGGAGGCCGAAGACGGGTTCATGGCGCTCGAGAAACTAGACGTCTTCAAGCCCGATCTCGTGACGCTCGACGTCAAGATGCCCGGGATCGACGGCCTCGAGGTGCTCCGCCGCATCCGAGAAAAGGACGTCAACATCCCCGTGCTGCTGCTCACGGCGTTCGGCGAGTTCCGGCAGGACTTCAACACGTGGGCCTCCGACGCCTACATCGTCAAGTCGGCCAACCTCTCCGAACTCGTCGACACCGTCCACACGTTGCTGAGGACGCGATGAGCGTTTTCTCGATCCTGCGGCAGGCGCTCTTCGGGAAGCCGCCGCACGACGAAGATCCCAAGGAAGTGGCGCTGGCCGCAGCGCTTACGTCGGGCCTCTTCGAGGTCTCCGAAGCGATGAGCACGCGCGTCGACGACGTGCAGCGCAGTCTCGACCTGATCACCTCGGCAACCGCCTCGGTGCTGCGGGTCGAACGGTGCATCCTCCTGCTGAAAGCCCCGGGCGAAGAGATGCTGGTGGTCCGGGCGCTGGCCGGCATGCCGCGCGGCAAGGGATTCGACAAATACCGGCAGGAGATGCACGACAACATCTTCGCGCAGATCATCTCGAGCGGGCAGGGGCTGATCGTCTCCGAAAGCCAGATGGGGATCGACCGGAAACTGCTGCGGCTGATGCACCGGGTCGGCGTCAAGGGGTTCATCGCGGCGCCCGTGCGGGGGCCTTCGGGCGTGCTCGGCGTCCTCGGTGCCGCAACGCCGATGGACGGCCGCTCCCCGGGCGACACCGATCTCAAGCTGCTTTCGGTCATGGCCAACTTCGCCGGCGTCGCCCTCGAAAACGCCAAGATGGTGACCAAGCTCGACCGGAAGGCGCGCAAGCTGGCAGCCATCTTCGCGATCAGCAAGGCGCTCAACGAGGAAAAGGACCCGTCCGTCCTGTTCCAGCTCATCGTCGACCGGGCGACCGAGCTGATGGGCGCTTCGTCCGGTTCGATGATCCTGGTCGACCGCGACACGGGCGTCTTGCGGATCGAGGCCGAACAGGGGCTCGGCGAGTCGGTCAAGTCCGAGATCCGGCTCCGGATCGGCGAGGGGATCACCGGCTACGTGGCGCAGGAAGGGGTCCCGATCCTGGTCACCGACGTGCGAAGCGACGACCGGTACGTCGAGGCCAATCCCAACGTGCGCTCCGAGATGGCGGTGCCGATCAAGTGGGGGGCCGAGGTGGTGGGCGTCATCAATCTCGACCATTACGCGGTCGACGCGTTTTCCGACGAGGATCTCGAACTGCTCAACGCGTTCGGCAACGTCGCGGCCGTGGCGCTTCGAAACGCCGACATCCTGGGCGGGAAGTAACCCGGGACCGGGCTGGCTGCCAGCTAGCCCGCATTTCTCACCACGCTCCTGCTACGTCGGCGGATCCGGGCGTGTCTACTGCGTTCCGCTCGATCGGGCTCCTCGACGTAGTGTCAACTACGGCTGCGCCGCCAAAGCGACGAAGCGTGGTGAGAAATGCGGGCTAGAGCCGCCCCGCGTTATTGTATTTTTTCGGCCGGTGGCACGCCGGCGTGCACGACCCGCCCTTCTCCGTCACCGTCACCTTGATCTTGGGCCCGTAGACGATCTTCCCGGTCGCTTCGTCCCACGCGTGGCACACCCCGCAGTTGACGCCGTCGGGCTGCCGGTAGACGTGCAGCCCGTGCAGGTTCTTGCCCATCGTCACGTCGCGCCAGTTGGTGTCGACGTTGAAGTCCTCTTCCTCGAAGACCACGCGCGGATGGCAGGGGATGCAGGCGGCATACTTTTCCGGCAGGAAGGTCAGGAACTCGCCCTGGGGCAGGTGGCGGAAGGCGTCGCGGTGGTCGACCGCGGGCGGGAGCTCCGTCGCCGAAAAGGCCGTGGCGGCCAGTGCGAGGACGGCGAGCGTGATGTGGGCGAGCCGGGATTTCCGCATCGAAAAATCCGTATCCTTTTCCGTTTTATTTATCAATAATAATGGAGCCGCACACCCTCAGGCAAGGCGAGGTTTCCCATTTGGAACGTTCCGTCCTGGTAGCCCGCCCGTTATGGCCCGCCCTGAACCAGGTCGCCGGACTTATCGGCGAGTCGGGTTACCGCGTCGAAAACGCGGCCTGCTGGTCGCGCCTGGTCGACCCCGACTTTCCCCTCGACGGCCTGGTCGGCGTCCTGCTCGGCGAGTACGGGAACACCGAAGAGGAAATCAGCCTGCTGCACCGTTTTCGCGCGCGCCGCGGCGCGTCGGGCGTGCCCGTCGTGCTGATGGGCGGCCGCAACGCCCGGCAAAAAGAGGGCGCCCTTCGCGAGGCGGGGGCCGACCTCCTGCTGATGGCCGACGAGGCCGCCGGGACGCTTGCGAACCACGTGCTGCCGATATTGCGGCTCTCGGCGATGTACCGGTCGCTCGAACTCCGCACGCGCGACCTGCGCGACCGTGCAGGCGTCGACGACCTCACGGGGTTGCCGAACCGCCGCCAGTTCACGAACGACCTGCAACGAAACCTCGAGATGGCGCGACGCATCGGTCGCCCGCTCTCCTGCATCATCGTCGACATCGACGACTTCCGCAATGTCAACGAGCGTCACGGCCAACCTGCGGGCGACGCCGTCATCCGGCAGTTCGGCGAGACGCTCGACCGGGGGCGCCGTGCGTACGACGCGATGGCGCGACTGGGGGGCGACGAGTTCGCCTGGATCCTGGTCGATGCCGACCGCGAGCAGGCGCTCAACGCGGCGCAGCGGGTCCAGAGGTTGCTGACCCAGCGCGCCTACGACGGCGAGGGCGGTCCGATGACGGTGACCGCCACCTTCGGCGTGGCATCGGCCGGCCCGGGCGTCGACCTTTCCGCCGACACACTTGTCGGCAACGCCGACAGGGCGCTATACTGGGGGAAAGAGAGCGGGAAGAACGTCATCCGCTTCTATCCGCCGAAAAGAGCCGTGAACGATGATACGTACCATCCTCACCTATCCTGATCCGTTCCTCGAACGCAAATCCGATCCCGTCCCCTCGGTCGACAACGGCATCAAGCGGCTGATCGAGGATATGTTCGAGACGATGTACGCCTCGAACGGCGTCGGCCTGGCGGCTCCCCAGATCGGCGTGGGGAAGCGCGTCATCGTGGTCGACGTCTCGGCGGTCGAGAAGGAACATCCTCCGTTCGCGCTGGTCAATCCCGTGATCGTCGACCGGGCCGGCCGCGTCGAAGATTCGGAAGGATGCCTGAGCGTTCCCGGCGTCGAAGGGATCGTCGCGCGGTCCGAAGAGATCGAGGTCACCGCAGTCGACGAGTCGGGCGACCCGGTCCGCTTCCGGGCCCGAAACTTCCTGGCCCGCGCCCTGCAGCACGAGATCGACCACCTCGAAGGCGTGCTCTTCATCAGCCGCCTTGCCGCGGATGCCACCCGCTAGTGTTTCTCTTCCAGCCGATCTTCAAGACGATCTTCATGGGCACGCCCGCGTTCGCGGTCCCCGCGCTCCGGGCGCTCGCGACCGCCGAGAACGTCACGCTCGTGGCGACGAACCCCGACCGGCCCGCGGGCCGCGGCAACGTGCTGACGCCCCCAGCGGTCAAGGCCGAGGCCGAACGGCTGGGCATCCCCGTGTTCCAGCCCGAAAAGGCGCGTCACCCCGATGCGATCGCCCGGTTCGCCGATGAGAAGCCCGACCTGATCGTGGTCGCGGCCTACGGCCACATTCTTCCCAAGTCGATTCTCGAGATTCCGAAATACGGATGCATCAACGTCCACGCCTCGATATTGCCCCGTTACCGGGGCGCCGCGCCGATCAACTGGGCGGTCGCCCGGGGCGAGACGAAGACCGGCGTCACGATCATGAAGATGGACGCCGGGATGGATACCGGCCCGATGCTCCTGGTCCGGGAACTGGCGATCGGCGACGACGACACGGCCGAGTCGATCTACCCCCGGCTGGCCGAACTGGGTGCGAAGGCGCTGGTCGAAGCGCTCGAGATGCTCCACGACGGCAAGCTCGTCGAGACGCCCCAGGACGACGCGATGGCGACGATGGCGCCGATGCTCAAGAAGGAGCACGGCCGGGTCGACTGGTCGATGTCGGCGCGCGACATCCGCAACCTCGTTCGCGGCCTGACGCCCTGGCCTTCCGTCACCGCGATGCAGGGCGGGAAAGGGCTCAAGCTGATCGGCGTGACCGTGGTCTCCGAAGCGGGCTCCACGGGTGTGCCGGGCACGATCGTTTCCGCAGGAAAAGAGGGCGTGGTCGTTGCCTGCGGGGGCGGTGCCCTTCGTCTCGATCTCGTCCAGCCCGAAGGCGGCAAGCCGATGCCGTCCGGCGCGTGGGCACTCGGCCGACAGTTGAAAGCAGGTGAACTTCTTGGGTAAGGGACATGACCAGAACCAAAATCCCATCTCGCATCCCGTCTTCGGGCCGTCTTTCGCCGCGCCTCAGTCGCCAAATCCTCACCGTAGCTCTGCTACGCCTCCGGTTTGGCTCAATCGTTGCGCCAAAATCCGACCCAAATCCGAGCGCGATCTCGGGATCCTGGTTCTGGGCATGTCCCTATGAGTGACAAACGGCCCGGCAGCAAGGACCCCCGGCAGCCGGGGAAAGTGCCGCGGCCTCCCGCATCCGGAAGGCCGGGCGCACCGCGGGGCGGGGCCGGAAGGCGCCCTGCGGCGGTGCAGCCGTTCAACCCCAATTCCCCGGGCTCGAAGCCGTCGAAGATGACGGTGCGCAGCGAGGCGATCCGCATCCTCGCGCGGGTCGACGGCGACGGCGGATTCGCAGACATCCTGATCGACCACGCGTTGCGGTCCGGCGCCTTTCCCGACATTCGCGACCGCGCCTTGATGACCGAGCTCGTGATGGGGACGCTGCGGCGGCGGGGCACGCTCGACGCCGTCATCTCCCCCCACCTGTCGCGCACGCTCGAAAAGACCGACCTGTCGGTCCGCAACGCCTTGCGCCTCGCGGTTTACCAGCTTCTCTACATGCGTGTGCCCGAGCGGGCGGCGCTCTTCGAGACGGTCGAGGCGGTCAAGTCGCTGCGCGGCGAGCAGGTCGCCGGCTTCGCAAACGGCGTGCTTCGGTCGGTCCTTCGCGACAACACCCGCGTTCATCTGCCCGAGGGTCCGTGGGCGGCCCGCGTCGGCGCCGAATGTTCCGCGCCCGAGGCGCTGGCCACCGCGCTGATGCGCTCGATGGGCGGGCCCGAGGCGTCGCTGTTCCTGGCCGAGGCGCTCGAGAAGCCGCCGTTCACGGTGCGCGCCAACCCGTTCTGCGTGACGGTCGGCGGGCTTGTCGCCCACCTGACCGATGCGGGGCGCGAGCCGTCGGTCTGCCGCTTCGCGCCCGACGGCATCAAGCTGGGCGCGCCGTCCGCAATCCACACCGACACCGATTTCCGGCAGGGGCGTTACCTCGTGATGGACGAGGGGGCGCAGTTGATCGCGCCGTTATTGTCCCCGCGCGAGGGCGACGCGATCCTCGACGCCTGCGCGGCGCCGGGGGGGAAGACGACCCACCTGGCGGCCTTGGCCGGCGGCAAGGCGAAGATCACGGCGACCGACCTGTCCGAAGCGCGCGTGGCCAAGCTGCGCCAGACGATCGAACGGCTCCAGGCGCCCGGCATCGAGACGTTCGTCCACGACTGGTCCGAAAGCACGCTCCTCTCCGCCGAGGGGCTCTTCGACAAGGCGCTGGTCGACGCCCCGTGCACGGGGATGGGGATCATCCGCCGGAATCCGGACGCAAAGTGGCACTTCAAGCCCGAAGACCCGGCCCGGATGGCGGAGTTACAGATCAACATCCTGCGCAACGTCTGGCCGACGCTCAAGCCCGGCGGCACGCTCCTTTACTGCACCTGCTCGCCGCTGCGCGAGGAAGACGAGGCGGTCGTCGAGCGGTTCGTCGACGACACGGGCGCGACGCGCGTCGGCCGCGGCGTGATCCTCGCCCGGGGCTGGCCCGGGCCGCACGAAGCGGTTTCCGAGGACGGGTACGTACGCCTCCTGCCGCACCGGCACGGCACCGACGGTTTCTTCGCCGCGCTCCTTCGAAAAGATTGACACGATCGGGGCCGCTTCCCGGCCACGCGAGGTCTGCATGAAATACCTGATTGCCCCGTCGCTCCTTTCCTCCGATTTCGGGCGGCTGGCCGACGAAGTCCGTGCGATCGAGGCCGCAGGCGCCGACTGGCTGCACCTCGACGTGATGGACGGCCGCTTCGTACCCAACATCACCTTCGGCCCCCCCGTGGTCGCCGCTATCAGGAAATATGCGACGCGTCCGCTCGACGTCCACCTGATGATCGTCGAGCCCGAGCGGTACATCGACGCATTCGCTTCGGCAGGCGCCGACATCATCACCGTTCACGCCGAGGCCACGCCCCATCTGCAGCGCGCGGTGGCGCAGATCCGCGAGGCGGGAAAAAAGGCGGGCGTCGTGCTCAACCCGTCGACCCCCCTTTCCGCCATCGAATACGTGCTCTGCGACGTCGACCTGGTGCTGCTGATGTCGGTCAACCCCGGCTTCGGCGGACAGGCCTACCTTCCGGCGGTGACCGGCAAGATCGAACGGCTGCGCACGATGATCGACCGGGCGGGGCTGCAGGTCGACATCGAGGTCGACGGCGGGATCAAGTCCGAAAACGTGGGGCAGGTGATCGCAGCGGGCGCCAACGTGATCGTTTCCGGCTCGGGCATCTTCGGCGCGAACGACTACGCGGGCGCCATCGCGCAGATGCGGAATAACATCGCGACCGCCGCTTCGGGGCTTCCGGCCTGACCGGTCGTTCGGAGCGCAACACAACTCGCACCGGACGCAGGGAGGCACGCGCTATGGGTCGTATCGAGATCGGTCTCTGGCACCTCGAGGTTCGCGGCAGGAAATGCGTCGAGGCGCTCCTCAAGAACGGATTCGCCGCCGAGTTCTTCCCGACCCAGGAAGCGTTGCGGAAGCGGCTGCTCAAGGAGTGCGAAGCGGCGCACTCGATCGGCTTCGGCGGTTCTTACTCGGTTGCCGAGATGGAGATCTACGAGGCGCTCGAGGGAAAAGGGAAGGCGCTGCTCGACCACGGGCGGGTGCCGGCCGACAAAAAGGCCGAGGTGCGGCGCGCCCAGCAGACGTGCGACCTGTTTCTCACCGGCACCAACGCGGTGACGCTCACCGGCGTCCTCGTCAATCTCGACGGCAACGGCAACCGGACCAACGCGATGACGTTCGGTCCCGGCCGCGCCATCGTCGTCGCGGGCGCCAACAAGATCGTCTCCGACGTCCCCGACGGCCTGCGACGAATCAAGACGTTCGCCGCGCCCCGAAACGCCAAGCGTCTGGGCGTCGCCACCCCGTGCGCCACCACGGGCTTCTGCGAAGAGTGCAACTCGCCCCAGCGGATCTGCCGCGTCTACTCGATCATCGAGCGCAAGCCGGCGAACTCCGAGATCTCGGTGTTCGTCTGCGGCGACCCGATGGGGCTATAAGGAGGCGTCGCAAATGCCGTCGATCGCGTTCATCCTCGGCTTCCTGGCCCTCGGTACGTTCACCGGTTCGGTGTCCGGCATGTTCGGCATCGGTGGCGGCATCTTCGTCATCCCGGCGATGGTGTGGTTCTTCGGCTTCAGCCAGAAGATGGCCACCGGCACGTCGCTCGGCATGCTGCTGCCGCCCATCGGCATCCTGGCGTTCCTGCAGTTCTACAAGGCCGGCAACGTCAACGTCGCGGGAGTCGTGCTGCTGGTCGCGGGTTTCCTGATCGGGTCGTACTTCGCCTCCGGCTACGCCATCGCCCTCCCCGAAAACCTCCACCGGAAACTGTTCGGCGCCCTCCTCATCGTCATGGGCACCATCTACATCGTCACATCGAAGTAGCGGCGGGAGCCACCTCCGAAGCGGATGCCCCATTGATCCATCGCGACTCTGGCTTTAGCGCTCGCGAGAATTGACCCACCCCTGCTCATGGAAAATGACCCACCCGCCTGCCGAATAATTCCTGCTCTTCGTTTTTGATCCACCCCCGACATTCTCCAACCTGATTCCGGACGCACGACTGCGTTGGCGACGCCGTCGGTCTTCGCGTGTTTGAACTCGTAATATTTCTTTGAGGTGGTAAAAAGGTGAAGGCCCGAAGCGCGAACCTCGAACCTCGAGCCTTCACAAGAAGGATCCGCGAACACCAATCGCGGAAGCCCCCCTCACACCTCCCTGTTATCACGGCTTCCCGGGTGCTCGCCATCCGGGAGGGTCTTGCTATCGCCGTCCTGCTGGTCTTGCGTCAATGCGGTTTGTGCGGATACAGCTTCCATGTCTGCCGATCGTGTTACCGGGGCCAGCGCTATTGCAGCCCGGAATGCGGCGTCCAGGCGCGGGTTCTGTCGTGCCGATCTGCGCAGAGCCGCTACATCCGGACGGTTCATGGGCGCCAGAAACGTCAGGCCGCCGCCTGTCAGGGCGATCGCCAGCAAGACCGGGTATACCGCCAGCCCGTACCGCGGATCGCCCCAGAGGATCGCGTGCTCCCCCCAGTAAACCCAGTAGAAAATCAGCAGGAAACCGGGAGCCGGCGCCAACCTCCTTCGAAACCAGTCGACGCTGCGGAACAGCAGGAACAGATAGAGTGGAACGTGGAACAGGATCGAGAGCAGCCAGAACCAGGGCCCGTGCTCGCCGGGCCGCACCAGCCCGCGTTCGATCCACCAGTCGCGCGGCGGCGCCGCAAGCGTCCTCCGGCTTCTGTCGCCTGTCATCGGACCGGTCCCGCGTCGCGCCATTCGGAAACGTTCAGCACGCCGACCTTGGCGGCGTAATCTCCCTTGACGAAGAGATACCTCGCGGGGCCGGCCACGAGCTCCCGCGGTCCGACGATGTAGAGATACCGGTCTGAGGAGGTGCCCGCTTTCCAGTCGCGGGCAAGCATCACGACGCCCTGCTCGGGAATCCGCCGGAATTCCCGGTTGCCGAACAGCGACAGTTTCCCGATGAAATCCTCCCGGGTGACCATGGGAACGAACGTGGTCGTCGACGCGCCGGAAACCATGGTCCGGATCGACGGCGCATCGGAACGGATGATCGCCTCGGAAGGGGAGGAGGATGCCGGGAGGAATGCAGGGGGCGATGTTGCCCTGAAACTTCGGGCGATCGACGGGCCGGCCGCCGCGGAGATCATCAAGGCCGTCAGAAGCATCAACGCCCCGCCGGAAAACGAACCGGGAGAAGCGGAGGCCCTGTCGGGGAAAAGGTCGCAGGCAGGGCGCCAGCCCGCCAATGCGAAAGCCGGCACCAGTCCCAACAGCGGAACCGCAGCCGCGAAGACGCGAGAGCCGCCGTCGACCCACAGGACCGGAACCGAAGCTAGGACACCCGCGAGAAGGGAAAAAACCATCGTCGTTTCCCGGCGCCGCCCGTGACGCCACAGGAAAACCGGAAGACCGCCGAACAACAGCGGGAGGAAGAACCAACGGCGCCCCCCGATCGGAAGATTGGTTTCGAGCACCTCGAGCCCCTCGGGAACATGGGACACAAAGTTCCGCCAGCCAACCGCAAGCCCTTCGATCAGGCACATCGGATGCCTTCGGATCCTCGCGAGGGCCTTTTCCCGGATGAAAGCGTTTGCCGCCACCTCGGGCATTGCCCGGACCTCGGGATAGTCATCGTAGATACGCATCCAGCCGGGTGTGCCGCCCGACAACCCGTAAAGCACGAAATAGAAATTGCCGTGGCTGTTCTCGAGGCGCCCCCCGTGGATTCCGGCGATCCCGGCGTTGAAAGCTGTCGCCGCCACGACGCCCAGGATGACAGCCCCGCACGCCGCCGCCCTGGCACGTTGACCGCCCTCCCATGCGCAGAAGGCCCAGATCGCCAGCGCCGGGAGCATCAGGAAAGGGCCCGCCCGCGCATGAAGCGCCAGTGTCAGGGCGAGGGACCCGAATCCGAGCAGGCGGCGGCTTCCGGTGCGGGCCGATGACCAGAGCAGCGACAAGCCGAGGGCGCCAAACGTCAGGCCGAGGATCTCGGACAAGACGAAGTGAAGGTAGACGGTGGCGAAGATCAGCGAGAAGACAAAGGCCGCAAGGCCGCCAGCCCAGCCCAGGTCGCGGCGGACCGTCCGGAACAACGCGAACAGCGCGCCCCCCAGGAGCGCCGCCTGCAGCAGAAGCGCTCCGCGAAGCCCGCCACCCGAAAGCGCCAGCCGGACCGCCAGCAAGGAAGCATTCAGCGGACGACGCAGGTTCCATTCATCAAGTTTTCCGGATTGCAGAAGGTCGAATGCGCCCTTGTAGTACTGCTCGGCGTCGGACAATGGCAACAGGCCGAACAGGCAACCGCCGTCGGACCCAGCATCCATCCACGCTTTCGTCAACGGCACCAGGCAACATGCGACCGAAAGTGCGAGGCCCGCAACTTCGGGAAATATCGTCCCCCAGGCAGGCACAACGGATCCATCCCGAATCCCGAAGCGTACCAGCGCGGCCCGGGCCAGCCCCGCCAGGCCGCCTGCCGCGGCCACAGCGATCAGCATCCGGGGAAGCAGCCCGGCCTCGTCCCGGAGCAGATCCAGGAAGAAATGGTCAGGCATTCTTTTTCAGCAGGTATTCCACGTTGGCCTCGCCGGTCTTTACCTTGAGCACCTCGAACCCCGGTTCGTCGGTCACGAAAGCGGTCACTTCTTCGGGGGTCGACGGTTCGTACGGCCACCCGCCCAGCCAGTCGCGGATGTAGCGGATCGACTCGAAGCGCTGGGAAAACGGTCGATCCTTGAAGAAGTGGCGGTAGACGTGGTCTAGTTCCATCAGTCGCTTCTTCGTTTTCCCGGAACGGTTGTACTGCTTCTTGATCCGGATCCAGTGATCCGACATCGCGGTCTTTTCGGAGAGCGCGAGATAGAAGACGCCCCCGGGGGCGACCCGCGTCGCCGCGTTGCGCACGCTTCCCAGAGGGCACCGGTGTGGTGGAGCACGCCCCACGAATAGACGATGTCCGCGGGCGCGATTCCGGAAACGAACGCCTCGTCGAGCACCGACCCGTGGAGCACGGTCCAGTTCGGGGGATTGCCCGCCAACTCCCGCATCATCTCCGTCGTCTTCACCGAGAAGGGATCGACGTCGAAGCTGACAACCCGGGCCGAACCGGCCCGGATTGCCGCCAGCGAGTGGATGCCGCTGCCGCAGCCGACGTCGAGGAAAGTCTTGCCGGACAGGTTCTTCGCCTCGAGGAACGCCAGCATGTGGTCGCTGGATATCCTGACGCGCTCGTCGCTGAAGTTGCGTTCGGCGAACTCCTGCCAGTTGGGGATAGGAAATTCCTTTTTTTCACCTGTCGGGGGCGGGAGGGGGAATCGCCCCTTCCGCCCGTCGTTCATTCGGGTGAAGGCCTTGCACTCAGACCTCTCTCGGGACATGATCCGCGCCCCCGGTCAAACGGCGTCGTGAAAGCTCTTCCCGCTGATTCTCGCGGTCAGTATACTACTCGCGAGAACCGCCGGACACCGGATTTCGGGCGCGGTGCGGGTGTCTCGCTACCCGGCGTCGTCCTCATTGGTCCGGCCCCCGGTCGCCTTATTGCGGTCCGTAGTCCGGGAAGGGGTCGTGGGCGTAATCGTCGACGCGGGGCGGTGCGCGTGCAGGGATCGCGTCGGTGTCGTAGACGCGGCGGATGAGACGTGCCCACGATTTACGACGGGCCTTGAGCCAACCGGATTCCGGTTCTATCGCACTCTCCGGTTCCGGTATCGCGTCGGGATCGGGCAGCACGAACGCCTCCCGCCGTTTCGCGATTCCGCGATGTGCGTTCGAGTAGGTGCCGTAGTAGTGGACGAGCTGGGTGCCGGGCTCAAAGGATGTGAGACGTCACCCTGGCGATCCACTCCAGGTAGTCGAAGTCCTGGTGTTCCGGCTGTATCGACATGTCGCTGTGGTCGTTGCCGGTTCCCTTTGCGAGGTAGCGCAACAGATCAAGGGGCTGGCCCGCCTGGACTTCCTCGCGCAGGGCACCAACCTGGTCTTCATCGGCCCAGCCGGGGTCGGCAAGACGGGGCTGGCCAGCGCGATCCTCCGAAAGCCCTCCAGAACGGGCACAAGGGGCTCTTCGTCAAGGCGCAGGACCTCTTCGACGAGATGTACGCCTCGCTGGCCGACCGGGGAACGAGGAAGTTGATCGACCGGCTCGCACGCGTCGATCTGTTGCTGATCGACGAGCTCGGCTACCTGAACCTGAAGCCGGAGCAGACCAACATCTTCTTCAAACTGATGGAGGAACGCTACAACCGGAAATCCACGATCATCACGACCAACCTGGATTACGACGACTGGTACGGCTTCCTCGGGAACAAGCATATGGTCGTGGCGCTTCTGGACCGGTTGCGTCACCGATGCCAGACCATCAAGATCGACGGGCCGTCGCTGCGCGCGCCCGCCGAGCCGTGATCGGCAACGACGCGACAACTTCCCCCGCACGACCTTCTTCCCCAAAAACATCCGTTCCAGCAAAGGCAACGCATCGCAAACCCGTGGTGCGTCTGTCGATCTGCCGATCAAAATCGACAATCGAAACGGGAATCCGAAAATCAGGGGCGGGTCAGTTCAGGAGAGCGTAAACGGGTCAGTTTTGGTGAGCGACGCGACTCTGGTTCTGTTCCCCGCCCGACGTGCGACTCCGCCCTGTGCGACTCCGCCCTTGACGCGGGGGCCCTCCTTCTAATATAATTCTGGGTCTTTCATCGGGATGTGGCTCAGCTTGGTAGAGCACCTCGTTCGGGACGAGGGGGTCGCTGGTTCAAATCCAGTCATCCCGACCATTTGATCCAAGGGGTTACGGCAACCGCGCCGTGACCCCTTTTTGTTTCCCCCGTCCCCTTCGCTCCGTTATCCTGTTTCTTCGGGGGAAGGGGGGCACACGCCATGATCACGACGCTGCTCGATGGCAACAAGCGGTTCGTCGCCGAGACGTTCTCCAAGGACCAGGCGCGCTACGCCGACCTGGCGAAGGCGCAGCGGCCAACGGTGCTCTGGATCGGCTGCTCCGATTCCCGGGTGCCCGTCAACACCATCACGGGGAGCGGCGCGGGCGAGGTCTTCGTCCACCGCAACGTCGGCAACATCGTCGCCACCAACGACTGGAACCTCTCGGCCGTGCTCGAGTTCTCGACCAACCACCTGAAAATTCCCGACATCGTCATCTGCGGCCACTACGGCTGCGGCGGGATCGAGGCGCTCGAGGAAGAGAGCCCCGAGGACAAGTACATCCCGGTCTGGCTGATCAACGCCTACAAGGCGAAGGAGCGGGTCGACGAGAAGATCCGGGCGCTCCACATCGAGATTCCGCCCGAGAAACGGATGGAGCTCATCGTCGAGGAGAACGTCCGCCTCCAGCTCGAGCACCTGCAGGAATACCCCTTCATCCGGAAGTCGATGCGCGAGAAGAAGGTCAACATCCACGGCTGGGTCTACGACATGAACTCGGGCGAGATCAAGGTGCTGCAGCGAAATACCGTCCCCGTGCGGGAATAGCGAACCCCAGGAGAAAAAAGAGAAATGACTTTCAAGAAGATCGAGCGTACCGAATCGGCCTACGATTACCAGCTCCTGATCAAGCAGCTCCTGCAGGCCCCGTTGGTGAACGCACCGGACCAGGAGATCGTCTACCGCGGGACGCAGCGCTTCACCTACCGGGACCTCGCCTTGCGGATCCACCGGCTGGCGAATGCGCTGACCGCGCTCGGCGTGAAGCCGGGCGACACGGTCGCCGTCATGGACTACGACAGCCACCGGTACCTCGAGTGCTTCTTCGCGGTGCCGATGCTCGGCGCGGTGCTCCACACGATCAACGTGCGATTCTCCCCCGAGCAGATCCTCTACACGATCGACCACGCCGAGGACGACGTGCTGCTGGTCAACGCCGATTTCCTGCAGATCCTCGAGCAGGTCAAGGGGCGGATCGACACCGTCAAGCAGTTCGTGCTGCTGCAGGACGAGGACGCCAATCTGCCGAGGACGCACTTCGAGTTCGCCGGCGAGTACGAGGCGTTGCTGGCCGCGGCAGCCGACCGGTTCGAGTTTCCCGATTTCGACGAGAACACGCGGGCGACGACGTTCTACACGACGGGGACGACGGGCCTTCCCAAGGGCGTCGCCTTCAGCCACCGGCAGCTTGTCCTCCACACCTTCGGCGTCCTGGCTTCCCTGGGCACCCCGGCGGTCCAGGGACGCTTCCACCGCGAAGACGTCTACATGCCGATCACGCCGATGTTCCACGTCCACGCCTGGGGGATGCCGTACATCGCCACCACGATGGGCGTCAAGCAGGTCTACCCGGGCCGGTACGTGCCCGAGCACCTGCTCGAGCTGATCGAGTCGGAAAAGGTCACCTTCTCCCACTGCGTCCCGACCATCCTGCACATGCTGATGAAATCGCCCAAGATCGACGAGGTCGACCTGTCGCGATGGAAGGTGCTGATCGGCGGGTCCGCGCTGCCGAAGTCGCTCTGCCTCTCCGCGATGAAGCGCGGGATCGACATCTTCTCGGGGTACGGGATGTCCGAGACGTGCCCGATCCTCACGATCGCGCACCTGCAACCCGGTGATCGGGGGCTTCCGGCCGAGGAGCAGGTCGAGATCCGGTGCAAGACCGGCGTCCCGATCCCGCTGGTCGAGCTTCGCACGGTCAACGACCGGATGGAGGATGTCCCGCGCGCGGGCGCTGCGGTCGGCGAGGTGGTCGTGCGCACCCCGTGGCTGACGCAGGGCTACATGAAGGACACGAAGACATCCGAAAAACTTTGGGCGGGCGGGTGGCTGCACACGAACGACGTGGCGTGGATCGACGGGCAGGGCTACGTCAAGATCACCGATCGCACGAAGGACGTCATCAAGATCGGCGGCGAGTGGATCTCGTCGCTCGAACTCGAAGACGTCATCTCGGCGCACCACTCGGTGGGCGAGGTCGCCGTGATCGGGATGCCGGACGACAAGTGGGGCGAACGTCCACTCGCGCTGGTCGTTCCCAAGCCGGGGCAGCGGGGAAAAGTGACCGCCAAGGAGATCGTGCACCACGTCGTGGACTATTCCGACCGGGGGGTGATCGGGAAGCAGGTCGTCCTGGTCAAGGTGCGGTTCGTCGACGCGATCGACAAGACCAGCGTCGGCAAGGTGAACAAGGTCGCGCTGCGGGAGAAGTACCTGTAACCGCCCACGCCTGCCCCCTCCCGCGTAGCGAAGGGACCCGCGGCATCCGGGTCGCCTTTCGTTTACCGCCTTGTCGCGGCCGCGGCGTCCTCGATGCAGCGGCCGGAGAACTTTTCGACCGCGCGGCTCATCGCCTGCGCGAGGCCTCGGGCGCCGGCTTCCGCAAGCGGTTCCTCGAACCGGTAAAGTTTCTGGAACAGGATCCGCTCGGAAATCTCCTTTTGCGACAGGTCGAGCAACGTGACGGTCGCGGCGAAGGAGGCCGTGCGCCCCTTCCCGTTGTCGCGCTCCTCGAACGCTTCGAGGTGCCCCTGCAGCAGGAAGCGGACGGCCTGCGGGTCGCCATCCGAAAAGATGGCCGGGAAGGTTCCGCTGCGGCGGAAGTCGCGCAGCAGGAATCCAGAGACGAGCGCGCCCGGCGGAACGATCCACCGGTTGTAATAGTCGGTCTCCTGCCGGAAGGGTCCCGGCCGGTACGTCATCTGCGTGTTTTCGAACGTCGGGTCGGCGGAGAAATGGCCGACCCGCAAGGCCCCTGCGGCCGCCGATCGGCCTGGCGCTTGTGAGGGTGAAGCGTATTCGAGGACGAACCGCTCGCCGGGCTCCGGCGCCTTCGAATTCCGGAAGCATCCCGGCGCAAGCAGCGACAGGACGGTGACCAGAAGTACCGCGCGGTTTCGCATCATCCATCCCTCCAGGTCATTCATTGTCGATGCGGCGGCGGATTGCTGAAGAGCAGTTCGGACGGGGAATCCTTCAGCTGCTTCACCAATTCCCGGAGCTCGCTCGAGGTGCGCCGCAACTCGTCGACGGATTCCCGGGCGGCCGGGAGGAGCGTCCGCTGCTGTTCCTCGAACGATTCGGCGATGCGGGCGGCCGATTGTCCCGTCTCGGCCAGTTTCATCTCCCGGATTTCCTTCCGGGCGTCCGTCACGACCGTGCCGGCATCCGAGAGCAGCGTGCGGGCACCGGCGACCACGGTGCGGGCATCGGCGACCAGCGCCTTCGAATCGGCGATCAGCGCCCTGGCTTCCGCCGAGCGGTCGCCGAGATTCGCCTTTGCGACTTCGGCGTCCACCCGCGCGATCAGCCGCCCGAGCGACTCGGCGTCGGCTTCGGCGGCGTTGGCGATCCGGGTGAGCCGCTCATTGGAATAGACGTTGTCGAGTCGTGCGGCAAAGCGATCGAGCCGTGATGAGAGCCGCTCGAGATTTTCGATCACCCGGCGGGTTCCGGCCCCTTCGAACAGCCGTTCGGCGGATTCCCCCGTGGCCTTGACCTGCTCGGAGATGCCTTCGAAATCGACCTTGCTGATCTTGTCGACCACGTCCTCGACTTTCGTGACGACCTCCCGGATGGTGGACGAACGGGAGGGCACGACCGGGTAACTGGTCTTGAAATCGATCTTCGACGGCACGGGCACTTCACCCGCTTCCAGGCGGGTCAGTTCGACGAAGACGATTCCCGTGATGCCGACCGATTTCAGCTCGGCGATCAGGTTCTTCCGGACGCCCTCGGCCAGGTCGATATTCATGAGCACTTCGATCAGCCGGTTGTCGGCCGCCACGCGGATCTCCTCGACCCGGCCGACCTCGACTCCCCGGTACTTGACGGGGGAGTCTTTCTGAAGCCCCTGGACCGATTCGTCGAAAAACGTGACGTAACGGGTCCCTTTCTCGAAATAGCGGGAGGCGCCCACCCAGATGATCAGCGACGCGGCCAAGAGCGTGCCGAAGACGACGAAGAGTCCGACGATGACGTGTGAAGTTTTTCGTGCCATCAAGAATGCTCCTCAGTCCGGCGGTGCGAGGCGTCGGTTCAGGAAACCGGAGACCCGCGGGTCGGGCGAGATGTCCCGCAGGACGCGCGGGTCGCCCTCTGCGATGATACCGCGGGCGACTGGGTCCAGGAAGATGACCCGGTGGGCGATCCGGAAGATCGAGTCGAGCTCGTGCGTGACGACGACCATCGTGGTGTCCGTTTCCCGGTTGAGCGTCTCGATCAGCAGGTCGAGTTCGAGCGAAGTGACGGGATCGAGTCCGGCCGACGGTTCGTCGAAGAACAGGAGCGGCGGGTCGAGCGCCATCGCCCGGGCCAGCGCCGCCCGCCGTTTCATCCCTCCGGAAAGTTCGGAGGGGAGGAGGTGACGGGCGTGGGCGAGGTTGACCAGCGACAGCTTTTCGATGATGACTTCGTCGATCTCGGCTTCGGACCGCGCCGTGTGCTCGGACAGGGGGAGGGCGATATTCTCTCCGACCGTCATGGCGTTCAGCAGTCCGCCCGCCTGGAAGAGGACGCCGATCCTGCGTCGGACTTCGCGGAGCGCCGCGTCGCTCGCGGTGACGACGTTCTCTCCCAGCAGCCGGATGGTGCCCGCCATCGGCCGCTGCAGGCCGATCAGGTGGCGCAGCAGCGTCGACTTGCCGCACCCGTTTACGCCGAGGATGGCGAACATCTCCCCCGCACGCACCGTGAAACTGACATCCCGGAGCAGGACGCGGTCGCCGTGGCCGGCCGTAAGGCCATCGACCTCGATGACGGCGGTTCCCTTTTCGATTGCCGGCGCGGTCATTGCCGGAGGTACTGCAGCGCCACGGCGAACATCGAGTCGGTGACGATGATGAGGAAGATGGCGGTGACGACGGCGGATGTGGCTGCGCTGCCCACCGCGTCGGCGCCTCCGCGGGCCCGGAAGCCCCGCTGGCAACCGACTGCCGAGATGAGCAGGGCGAACACCACCGATTTCACGAGACTCGTGACGACCGAGAAGATCGAGAGCACCTTCTGCGATTCGGCCATCCAGGAACCGACCGTCAGGTCCAGCCCGACTACGCCGACGGCCAGGCCGCCCAGGATCCCGAAGAAGTCCGCGTAGAGGGTCAGGAACGGCACGACGACGATCATCGCCAGCACCTTGGGCACCACGAGGAAGCGCATCGGGTCGAACCCCATGGTGACGAGGGCGTCCACCTCCTCGTTGACGCGCATCGTCCCGATCTCGGCGGCGAACGCCGATCCCGACCGGCCGGCGACGAGGATGGCGGTCATGATGGGGGCCAGTTCCCGGACGATCGCGATCGCCACCAGGTCGGCCACGTAGATGTAGGCGCCGAACTGCCTGAGCTGCAGCGAGGACATGAAGGCGATGATGAGCCCCATGAGGAAACTGATCATCGCGACGATGGGAAGGCCGTCCGCTCCCGCCCGCCGCATGGTGTGAAGGACATCCGGCCACCGGATCGACGCGGGGCGAAGGAGGGCGCCGCCCGTTGCGATGAAGGTCTCCCCGAGGAAGGCGATTTCCTCGACGAAATCCTTCGAGATCTTGACGGTCTTCTGCCCCAGCTCGGAAAGGAAGCGGTCATTGGCACGAGGCGCATCGGGACCGCATCCTCCTGCCGACCGTCTCTCCGCCTGTGGTTCCGGCTTCATCCGAAAGGCCGCTACCGCCAGGTCACCTTCAACGGATTCCGCTTGGGCGGCCTGTGGTACCGGACCGCGGGGGTGCCCAGCATCAATGCGTAATAGGGGAGATGCCCCTCGGGCAGCGCGAGCGCCTCGCGCAGCGGCGCCCACTGGTCGACGGCGATCTTGAACAGGCCGGCCCAGCAGCACCCCAGCCCGAAAGACGGCGCGGCGGCGTCGAGATGGGCGAGGCCGATGAACGCGTCGGCCGGCGCGGTCATCGCATCACGGTGGGCGTGCACGACGACCAGGTGCGGCGCGTTGCGGCAGATCGGGTCGTCGCCCGAATCCCAGAGTTTCGCCATCCCTTCGAAATCGAACCACGCCTTCATCGGGGAATCGCCCCTTGCCATATCGCGCATCCAGTCGACCGCGAGCCCGGTCAGGCGGCGAAGTTCGAGCGTGTCGTGGATGATCAGCCAGTGAAGCGACTGGGTATTGATACCGGTGGGCGCGAATCGGACGATGTCCATCAACTGTTCGATCGTTTCCCGTTCGACGGGCGACTGCCGGTACTTCCGGATCGAGCGGCGCATCCGCAGATAGGCGCCGAGTTTCCCGGGTGCGATGACCGCGTCTTCCCCGGGCGCCGGGCAGGTGCGCGGGTCGAGGCGCGGGTCGTCGACCGCGATCGCCGCCGTTGGGCAGATCGCCTCGCAGTGCCCGCAGAGGTAGCAGCGCTCGGCGCCGCCTGCCACGTACTGCGGCAGCCCGCTGTCGGGCAGCGTGATGACGCGGGCGGGGCAGTCGGCCGCACAGAGGTTGCAAAGGGTGCAACGCGATTCGATCACGGTCAGGCAGGGCATGATCGGTCCTCCTCGGGTGACGGAATGGGTGCTTTATTATAGAATAGCCGCGAGGTGAACATGGTGACGACAGCGCACGTCTTGCACAAGGGCGGTTTCCCGGAAGCGGCCCTGAAGACGACCTTCAGGTTCGCCGTCGCCCTGCTGCCGGTCGTCTTCCTCCTCTCCCTTTCCGCCTGCGGCAACAGCGATCCCGTGGTCATCGGATTCCTCGGCGGGCTTTCCGGCAAGATGTCCGACATCGGCACGTACGGACGCGACGGCGCGATCCTGGCCGTGGAAACACGAAACGGCGCCGGCGGCATCGGCGGCCGCCAGGTGCTCCTCGATGTGCGGGACGACGGGCAGGACCCCGTGCGCGCGGCCGCGATGATGGATGAACTCGCCGACCGGGGCGCACTCGCGGTCGTCGGTCCCGTCACCAGCGCGATGGCGGTGGCCGCGGTACCCGTCGCAAACCGCCGCAAACTCGCGATGGTCAGCCCGACGGTGACCACCGACGCCCTCTCCGGAAAAGACGACTACTTCATGCGGGTCGTCCCCTCGGTCGAGCGCATCTCGGCGCGGATGGCCGACCATCTATACGACCACGAGGGGCTCAGGTCCATCGCGACGATCTGCGACATGAACAACCGCGCCTACACCGAAAACTGGACCCTCCGGTTCAAGGAACGGTTCGAGTCGAAGGGGGGCCGCGTGGTCGCCTCCGAATCCTTCGTATCCTCCCCCGACCTCCTGTTCCTCCCGCTCGCGAAGAAACTTTCCGCCTCGGGCGCCGAGGCCATCCTGATCTCGGCCAACGCCGTCGATGCCGCCATGATGTGCCAGCAACTCCGCAAGATCGGCTGGAATAAACCGGTCGCCGTCGTCGAATGGGCATCCTCCGAAAAATTCCTGAACCTTGGGGGAACATCGGTCGAAGGCGTATTCGTCTCCCAGTTCTTCGACCGGGAAAGCCGGCTGCCCCGCTATCTCGCTTTCGTCGAGTCGTACCGGAAACGGTTCGGGGTCGATCCGGGGTTCGCATCGGTCCTCGGATACGATGCCGCCAACGTGGTGATGGACGCCCTCGCCCGGGGCGGGGGCAGGGGGGGCGCGTCCATCAAGGCGCAGATTCTCTCGTCCGGAATGCAGCAGGGACTCCAGAATGCGTTCTCCATCGACGCTTTCGGCGATATCGCCGCTTCCGCCGGTTCCGATCGGGACAACCACATCGCCGTGGTTCGCGGTGGCGCCTACCGGGTCATCCGGTAACCGCGTGACGACCATCCGGCCCAAGAGTCTTCGCGCCGTCCTGTTCTCCCGCTTCCTGCTCTCCGCAGTCATTCCCGTCGTCCTCGTTTCGATTTTGGCGTGCGGCTACCTGTGGCGCGAGTTTCTCGATGAGGCCGAACGGAAAAACGAGATACTTGCCGGAACCGTGGCGCGGCAGGTCGACGTGTTCCTGCGCGAACCGGCCGGCATGCTGGCGCACGGCCGTTCCACGGTGCTCCGGTACGGGGGCGTCGGCGCCGGGAAACCGGTGGATGAGATGCTCGACATCCTCGTGCGCGACTCGGACCTGTTCGAAGGGCTTTACGTGGTCGACCGCACTGGCCGGGTCGTCTCCGTGGGGTTGCGAAGCGGGACCGCCGCAGTACGCAAGGAACAGCTCGGAATCGACCTGTCTGGCAACGATTTCCTGATGGATGTCATCCGCACCGGGAAAGCGGCCTGGTCCGATTCCTGGCAGTCGCCTATCGGCGGGAAGGCGTTGCTCACGCTCTGCGTTCCGGTCGAAGGGGGCGCGCTGTTCGGGAATATCAACATCGCCCTGCTCGATCAAATCGCGAAGGGCGGAGACATATCCGGCATCGGCGTGGCGATCATCGATCGACGCGGCACCGTGCTGGCCCATTCCGACAAGGCGTTCGTCGGCCGCAGCGTCAACCTCCGAAAAATCCCGCTGGTGGCAACCGGACTTTCCGGCGCCGAGGCGACCGGAAGCTACCGGTTCGACGGGCGCCGGTATCTCGGCAGCGTGGCCAAGATCCGGGAACCCCGCTGGCTCGTTCTCGTTTCCCAGACCTTCCAGGCCGTGGTTGCGCCGGTATGGGGCCTGCTTGCGATCTTTGCCGCCGGCTGGCTGATTGCCATCGCGTCGGCGATCTACTTTTCACGCCGCCAGGCGGGCCGTATTGCAGACCGGTTCTCCGCGCTTTCCGAGTGGACGGAACGGATCGCGAACGGCCATTACGACGGCGTACCGGAGGGCGAGCCGTTCATCGAAGTGCGCCGGCTGGCCGACGATTTCCGCGAGATGGCGGTCACGGTCGGCGATCGCGAGATCCGCCTGCGAGACAGCGCCCAGCGTTTCCAGGCGCTGTTCAACGGGGTTCGCGACGCGATCCTGGTGTGCGGGATCGACGGTGACGGGACGTTCGGAACGTATCTCGAGGCCAACGAATACGCCTGCAGGATGCTCGGGTACTCCCGCGAAGAACTCCTCTCGATGACGGTGTTCGACCTGACGCAACCCGAGAGCCACGACGAGATCCGGGGCCGCGGAAAGTGTCTTGCCGCAGGGGAAAGTTACCTCCGCGAAACGATCTTCCTGGACAAGGAAGGGCGGGAGATCCCCGTCGAAGTGAACGCGGAGCGCATTTACCTGGGCGACCGGCACACGGTGCTTGCGGTCGTCCGGGATGTGGCCGAACGGAAGCGGGTCGAGCTGGAAAAAGAAGAGCTCGAGGCGAAGTTGCGCCAGTCCCAGAAACTCGAGGCGGTCGGGACGCTGGCGGGCGGGATCGCGCACGACTTCAACAACCTGCTCCAGGTGATCTCGGGCTACACGGCGATGGCGCTCATGGATCTTCCGGCCGAAGGGCGGGTGTCAGCCAACCTGATGCAGGTCAAGGGCGCCGCCGAACGCGCAGGAGACCTGGTCGGGCGGCTGCTGGCGTTCAGCCGGAAGGAAAGCCCCAGGAGGCGGGCGTTCGGTCTTGCATCCGAGCTCGAAAGCGTGGTCCGGCTCCTCGAATTCACCATTCCAAAGATGATCGAGATCCGGACAACGATCCCGGCGGACCTGGCGGATATCGACGGCGATCCGACGCAGATCAGCCAGGTCGTCGTCAACCTGTGCACCAACGCACGGGATGCCATGCCCGGGGGGGGCACGCTGGCGATCGAGGCGGAAAACATCCAGGTCGCCCCGGCGGATCCCTCGCGCCCGTCCGATTGCCCACCGGGCGGTTACATCGTCATCCGGGTTACCGATAACGGGTCCGGGATGGACGAGGCGACGCTGACCCGGATATTCGATCCCTTCTTCACGACCAAGGAGGTGGGCAAGGGGACGGGACTCGGGCTCTCGATCGTGCACGGGATCGTCAAGACGCACGGCGGGTGGATTTCCTGCGAGAGCGAGCCGGGGAAGGGAACGACCTTCTCCGTCCATCTGCCGGTGGCGGCGGCGGGTGCCGAAGTGCGGGATGCCCCGGGGAAAACGGCGGGCGGGAAGGAAGCGGGCGCGGCCGGCGGCGACGGCCTCCCAATGGGGTCCGGGGGTCTCAATGGGCGCAAGGTCCTGATCGCCGACGACGAAACAGCGGTGCGCAAGCTGGCGGTGTCGATCCTCGAGATGAACGGGTATGTCGTCGATCCGGTTGCCACCGGCGAGGCGGCGCTCGAGCGGTTCCGGGCGGAAGGCGGTCGCTACGACCTGGTGATCCTCGACCTGGGGATGCCGGGAATGGGCGGCGCCCGGTGCCTCGAAGCGATCCGGAAGGAATCCCCCGGCGTTCGCGTGATCGTTGCCAGCGGTTTCGTCCCCGATGGACAGGCGGCGCTGATCCGGGGATTGGGCGCGACGATCATCGGGAAACCTTATGGCGTCGGCGATTTCGAGGACACGGTGCGCCGGATCATGAATGAGCCGGCGGGATAGCGTCCCGTCCTAATACCCCTTCACGCCCGACGTCTTCAGGAACTCCGCATACCGCTGGTCTTCACCTTCGATGTGCCCCTTCAGCCACAGCATCAGGAAGCCGAGCAGGTCGGTCGCGTCCGGTTCGCCGCCCGTCGCCTGCTTCCGGATCCGGCCGACCTGGGACCGCATGAAGTCGTGCAGCACGCGGTGGGCTTCGAGGTCGGGATACCCTTTCCGCAGGAGCAACTCCTCTTCATAGTGCAGGTGGATGGCCGTGTACCGCTCCAGTTCCTTGAGGACGGATTCGGTCTGGTTGCCGGCCCCCTTGTTCCGGATGATGTCCTCGAGTTGCGCGATGAGTTCCAGCAGCTTCCTGTGCTGGGCATCGATGACCGACGACCCGACGCTCAGCTTCTCGTCCCAGGCGATTGCCGTCATGTTTTATCCTTTCGCATCCTCGAGGAATTGGCGCCCGACCCAGTGGTTCGCGAACTGGTACGCGATGCGACCGCTCCGGTCTCCTTTTTTCTGGGACCAGAGGATCGCCGCGGACGACGCCTCCTTCGTCCAGACCAAAGGCTTGCCGTGCTTTTCGCACAGCTTGCCGGCCCACCGGCGCGTGACCTCGAGGTACTGGTCCTGGCTGAACGGGTGGAAGCCGACCCAGAGCCCGAAGCGGCCGGACAGGGAGATCTTTTCCTCGACCGCCTCGCCGTGGTGCACCTCGTTGTTGACCATCATCGCGCCCCGGTTGTCGCTCTCGTATTCGGGGAGCAGGTGGCGCCGGTTGGAAGTGACGTAGATGAGCGCGTTCTCGGGCGGCGCGTAGACCGAGCCGTCGAGCGCGCTTTTCAGCATCTTGTAGCCCGAGTCGCCCACCTCGAACGAGAGGTCGTCCGAGAAGAGGATGAAACGGTACGGGCGCCCCTTGATCGCATCCACGATTTCCGGAAGGTGGACGAGGTCGTCCTTGTCGACCTGGATGACGCGCAGCCCCTGGGGCGCGTAACTATGGAGCAGCGCCCGCACGAGCGACGATTTCCCGGTGCCGCGGGTTCCCCAGAGGAGGGCGTTGTTGGCCGGGAGCCCCGCGAGGAACTGCCGCGTGTTCTCCTCGACCGATTTCTTCTGCTCCTCGATCCCGAGCAGGTCCTCCAGGTGGATGGATTCGATCTCGGGGATCGGTTCGAGGGTGCCGGAGAAGGAATGGCGTCGCCAGTTCGCGGCGCGCACCGTTTCCCAGTCGATCGTCGCCACCGGCCTCGGCAGCAGCAGTTCGAGCGAGGTCAGGACGCGCTTGAGCTGGTCGGTCAGTTCGGGGCCCAGCGTCAGTTCCAAGGATCCTCCGGCAGGAATGGAGTCCGTCAAGGTTGGAGGTTGCGGCGTGTCACTCGAGGCTACCACGTCGTGCCGGCAACGCACAACATTGCGCTCCGGTGGGGTTCCCGACGAAAGGGCAACAAGGGCAATTAGTTACCCTTAATTTCCTTCGGATGGTCGCTGCCCGAGGTTGGGCTTGGCGGTGCCAATAATTTTAGAATCATTATTATCAAATAGTTATGGTGATTATGATGGATGGTTCCACGGGTGGCTCCCAAATTGCATACAGTATACAAGTTCTTCCTCAACACCGTTGCATATTCGCTCAAGGAGGATTCACGCATGCGCAAGTCCGTCGTGCTCTTAAGCTTCCTGCTCCTGCTCGCCGCTCCGGTCATCTCCGGCGCTTCGACCGTCGCTTACAGCAACCTGGGGCCTGGCGACAGTTACATCAACTGGGGGACCTGGTTCGGGACCATGGCGGGCAATGATAAAAACGGCTCTCCCTACTCCTTCACTTACGAGGCGGGCGCACAGTTCACTTCGTCTGCGACGGGCACGCTCTCGAACCTGGCGCTGGGCATGTTCCACAGCAGCGGCAACAACAACGTGACGCTCTCGCTTTCATCGGATGCGGCCGGGACGATCGGAAGCACGCTCTGGTCGGCGACGTATTCCAACAACCTGCCCGGGTTTGACGACGCCTATTACCTCAGCGGCCTCAACGGGCCGATGCTTACGGCCGGATCCACCTATTGGCTGCGGGCCTCGACCGATTCCGCGTCGATGCAGATCTGGGAAGGGAACAACCAGGCGATCGGCGGGAAGATGGGCCGGAAAGAGGACGGAAAATGGTATTACTGGGACACCACCGCCGACGCGATCGCCTACACCTACGCGATGCGCGTCGAGGTCGATCCTGCGGCTCCCGTTCCCGAACCGGGCACGATGCTGCTGCTGGGCAGCGGCCTGGTGGGCCTGGTCGGATACGGCCGGAAACGGGTTCGTCGCTAGCCCGCATTTCTCACCACGCTCCTGCTACGTCGGCGGATCCGGGCGTGTCTACTGCGTTCCGCTCGATCGGGCTCCTCGACGTAGTGTCAACTACGCCTGCGTCGCCCTCAGGTCGCGCGCCTTGTATCCACGCCC
>JANXQJ010000092.1 GCA_025356865.1 Deltaproteobacteria bacterium
CCCAAGCTGCTCTCCGGAGTCGCCATCGAGGCGATCGACGCCGACGGCAGCAGGCTCAGCCCGAGACGGTCGAAGACGCCGGAGGAGATGGCCGAGTACGTGAAGCGGATCTTCGGTGAGGTCGGCCGCTCGTTCTTCGAAAAGTTCGAGCCGATCGGCATCGGCGAGGACTGGCGCTACGACGGCAAGCGATCCTTCGGAAAAGCGCTCTACCACGAGACCGACCTGGTCCACCTGTCGGTGTTCGCGCGGTAGCCGCGGTAGCCCGAATCCTGAGCTATGGGCCGCCTCCGGCAAGGGGGCGGCCCAGGGGAAAAGGAGTGCTTCCAGATGAGCGTATCGAACCAGGAGCAGGCAGGGAGGGAACCACTGATGGACGGAATCCAGCCGATCACGGTCCCGGTCGTCGAGTTCGAAGGGTTCGTCCTCCTGCATGGGGAACGGATTCCGGTGCTCGAAGTCGACCGGGTGCTTGAAGTCACGGCCTCGTTCTTTCCCGATTCGGAGACGCGGAATGCGTTCCTGTGGCGGTGCGGCAAGCTGTGCGAACTCCGGGGGTTGCTGGATCCCGCCTATCAATACGTCGAGGCAGTCCAGGCCGGCCTTCGTAAGGACGACGAGGACCTCCTCGCATCCTGCATTCTCGCCAAAGGGTGCATACAGGAAAAGTCGGGTAATTACCGGAAGGCGTCCGAGGTCTACCGGACGGCATTTGACCTGCCGATCCGGAACAACGAGACCTGGTACTTCCTGTTCAACAACCTCGGCTACAGTCTCAACAGGCTCGGGCAATACGTCGAGGCCGAAGAGTATTGCCGGTGTGGGTAGCACACGATATTCCAGAATCGTCGACAGGGTCACCCAATCGGAGGCAGCCGGATCGGCGGGGGGATCGACGGGCATTCGTGCTATCATCACAAAATAGCTCGCACTGTGGAAATCGAGGCCCGCGAGGGCCTTTTTTCATGAGGAAAGAAGGTGTCATGGGTTTCAATGCGTTCAAGCTCGACCGGAAGATCATGAACGGCGTCCGGGCGCTCGGCTATTCGACGCCCACGCCGATCCAGCTCCAGGCCATTCCGCCGGTGCTCGAAGGCCGCGACGTCATGGGGCTCGCCCAGACCGGCACCGGGAAGACGGCGGCGTTCGTGCTGCCGATCCTGCAGCGGCTCCTCGAGGGGCCTCGCGGCCGGGTTCGCACGTTGATCGTCGCCCCGACGCGCGAGTTGGCCGAGCAGATCCACGTCCAGGTCGTGGCGCTGGGTCGCGACACGAAACTGCGAAGCTGCACCATCTACGGCGGCGTCGCGGTGAATCCGCAGATCCAGAGGTTGCGCGACGGGGCCGAGATCGTCGTGGCCTGCCCGGGCCGCCTCCTCGACCACATCGGCCAGAAGACGATCGACCTGTCGCAACTCGAGGTGCTCGTCCTCGACGAGGCCGACCGGATGTTCGATATGGGATTTTTGCCGGATATCCGCCGGATCATCAAGCAGCTGCCTGCGAAGCGGCAGAACCTCATGTTCTCCGCCACCATGGCCGACGATATCCGGAAGCTTGCCCACGAAGTGCTGCGCGACCCCGTCACGGTCCAGGTCGGGCACGCGGCCCCCGTGAACACGGTGTCCCACGCGCTCTACCCGGTCGAGCCGCACCTGAAAACCGCCCTCCTCATGGAACTGCTGAAACACACCGACACGGAATCGATCCTGATCTTCGCCCGGGAAAAGTATCGCGCCAAGCGGATCGGGCAGCAGCTCGAGGAGGCGGGCTACAAGGCCGCGTCGCTCCAGGGGAACCTCTCGCAGAACCGGCGCCAGGAGGCGCTCGACGGTTTCCGGAGCGGGAAGTACCAGATCCTCGTCGCGACCGATATCGCGGCGCGCGGCATCGACGTGTCGAGCATCTCGCACGTCGTCAACTACGACATGCCGGACACCACCGACGCGTACACGCACCGGATCGGCCGGACCGGCCGTGCGGCCAAGACCGGGGACGCCTTCACCTTCGTCAGCCGCGAGGACGAGTTCCAGGTGAAGAGCATCGAGCGGGTGCTCGGCGCGAAGATCGAGCGGCGAACGCTCAAGGGGTTCGATTACAAGAAGCCGGCGCCCGCGCGCGACACCGAGTTTGCGCGTCCGCCGCGCGAGCCCCAGCGCCGCAAGCCCCAGGCGGCGCCCGCCGCGGCGCCCAGGAAAACCTCCGGAGGTACGACGACAGCGCGTCCTGCGGCCGCGAGGCGGCCGGAATCGGGAGCGAGAAGGCCCGGGCCGCGCCGCTGACGCGGTGGGGGGGGCTGGCTGGACCGGCGAGCATCGGTGAACGCGTTTCCGATGCCTCGTAGCGTGCCGCCGCAGAACCCGGTTTTCCTGGCGGTCCTTTGCCTTGCGGTCGCGTTGGCCGGGTGCGCCGTCCGGCTTCATCCGGGATATCCCTGGGTCGAATCCGCCGATATCGGGTTGGTCCACGAAGAGATCGGGATCCGGATCGGGCCCGACCGGGCCTGCGTGGTCGCCCGGATGACCTTCGAGGCGCACGGACGCCCCCTGTCACGGACGGTGGCCTTTCCCGAGGACGCGCGCGACGGGGAACTCGGCCGGTTGGAGATGTCCTGGGACGGGAGACCGCTTGAAACATCCGTCGTGAAGGGTGGGGTTGCATCCGGGTTCCTGCCGCTTGCTCACGTCGGACGGTGGTACGAGGCGCGGATCCCCGAAATGACCCGGCAGGCCCGGGCGTCGGGAAGCGCCGACCTTCCGAAAGGACCCGAAGAACAATGAAGCGCGTCGCGTTGGGCAATTCCGGGCTGGAGATTTTCCCGCTCGTTTTCGGAACGCTCCCGATGGGGCCGCTCCAGGCGAATCTTTCGCCGAAAGAGGGCGGAGCGGTCATCCGGCAGGCGCTCGAGGCCGGGGTGACGATGCTGGACACGGCCGAGCTGTACGGAACGTACGGCCACGTTCGCGCGGGCCTTGAAGGCTGGACCGGTCCCGTTGCGATCGCCTCCAAGACGCACGCTCCGGATGCGGCGGGCGCGCGCGCCCACGTCGAGCGGGCGCTTCGCGAGATGGGCCGCGAACGGATCGACGTCGTCCACATGCACGGGGCACGGGTCGAGCGGCCTTTCATCGATCGGGTCGATGTGTTCGCCGAGCTTTTCAAGATGAAGGACGAGGGGAAGATCGCGCACGTCGGGATGTCGTCGCACTTCGTGCCGGCGGTGCTCGAGGCGGCGAGCCATCCCGAGATCGAGGTGCTCCACCCGCTGATCAACCGGGCCGGCATGGGCGTTCTCGGCGGCACGCGCGACGGGATGCTCGACGCGATCTCGGCGTGCTCGGCGTCGGGCAAGGGGATCTACGCCATGAAGGCGCTCGGCGGCGGCAACTTCATCAACGCGGCGCGGGCGAGCATCGGGTGGGTCCTGTCGCACCCGTTCATCCACGCGGTGGCGATCGGGATGCTCTCGGGAGACGAGGCGCGCGCCAACGTCCGCCTGTTCGAGGAAGGGGTGGCCGACGACGCGACGTGGAAGCCGCTCGAGGCGCGCCGCAGGCGGCTGCGCATCATGCAGCAGTTCTGCAAGGGGTGCGGCGACTGCGTGCCGGCCTGCGCCTCGCGCGCCCTTTCGGTGGTGGAGGGCAAGGCCGAGGTCGACGAGGGGGTCTGCGTCCTGTGCGGCTATTGCGCCGAGGCGTGCCCCGAGTTCATCATCCGCGTGGTCTGACCCGTCTATCCCCGGGCAACTTCGTCCAGGACGGTTCCGTCGGGCGCCACGAGCGAAATCCGCATCTTCGGCACGCCGAAGGCGTGCGTCGCACAGCTTAAGCACGGGTCGAACAGCCGGACGCCGTGCTCGACCCGGTTGAGCGCCCCTTCGGTCAGCTTGTCGCCCGTGACGTATTTTTTCGCGATCTGAAGGATCGTCTCGTTGATCGCCCGGTTGTTCTGCCTGTAGCGATCAGCAGGTTGACCTT
>JANXQJ010000147.1 GCA_025356865.1 Deltaproteobacteria bacterium
CCCGATGAAGATGCCGACCCACGCCGCCGCAGCCAGTTCGCCCGCGCCGTCGTGCTCGCGGCTCAAGGTCCGGAAGAGGCGGACGGGATGGAGGAGGCTGAGCGGTGCCGTTTCGACCCCGTCGGCTGCGGCCTCCACGACCCGCTTCTTGTGGGGCCAGGGGATCAGCGACCGGGTCACCAACCACGTGTGGAGGCAGGTCAGCCGGAAGTTGTCCTTGAACTTGTGAAAATGGGAAACGCGCTCCCCGGTCTTCGGATAATGGACCGACACGGGAACTGAGAGAAGCGGGTAGCCGGCCCACGCGGCGCGCACCAACACCTCGACCTCGAACGTGTAGCGGCGGGTGAGGAATCGCCCGGCGAACAGGAACCCGACGGGGTAGAGCCGGAAACCGCTCTGGGTGTCGGGGAGCGGCCGCCCGCATTCGAGCCGGACCCAGAAGTTGGAAAAGTCGCGCCCGAACACGCTCGACCGCGGGGCGTCCGATTCTTCCATCCGCCGTGCGCCGACCACGATCGCCGGCCAGGTGGCGGCGGCCCTGTCGAGCAGCGCCCGGGCGTCGGACGGGTCGTGCTGCCCGTCGGCGTCGATCGTCAGGATGGCCGCGAAGCCGAGCGATTCGGCCCGTTCGGCTGCCGCCAGGATCGCGGCCCCCTTCCCCCGGTTCACGGGGAACCGGAGCCGGTCGACGGGCAGCCCGGCCACCGCGTCGAGGCCGCCGTCCGTGCTGCCGTCGTCGACGACCAGCACGCGATATCCCTCGGCCAGCCCCTTCTCGACCACGGCGCGCAACGTGAGTGCGTGGTTGTAGACCGGGACGACCATCAGGGTGTTCGAGGAAAGTGAAGCGGCCACGGGGTCCGTCATCCCTCACTCCCCGGTTCGGCGTTCCGGCGCGCGGACACTTCGAGCAGCATCCCGCCGGAGACGATCGATTTCAGCAGGTGGCTCCGGACCTCGACCTGGCCGAAGCCGGCCGCCGAGAGCATCCACTCGACCTCGCGACGGCTCCGCGCCTTCAGCCACAACCCTTGGCGCATGGCGTTGCCGACCTGGGTGACCAGGCGGAAGAGCGACCGCCGGGCCGTGATGAAATAGAGCGTGCCGCCCGGCCTGATGCGGGGGGCGAGCCGATTGAGGAACGCCGGCAGGTCGGCGATGTATTCGAACACGAGGAAGGCGCACGCCCCGTCGAAGACGCCGTCGAGCGCGATCGTTTCGACGTTGCCCGTCACCGTCCGGATGTTCGCGATCCCTTCGGCGGACGCCTTCCGTTGAAGGACCGCCAGCATCCCGGCGGAGATGTCGACCGCGACCACCTCTCTCGACCGCCGCGCGATCTCGAGCGTGAAGATGCCGGTGCCCGCGCCGATCTCGAGCACCCGGGACGACGCGTCGAACAATTCCGGGATCCGCGCCTTGAACAGTTCCTGCTCGGTGCGCCGGGAGATGGCGACGGCCGACCCGAACTGTTCCGCATCGTATTTCTCCGACAGCCCGTCGTAGAAGCGCTCGGCCGGATTGACCGTGTCGGATGCCGCGCCCCGCGTCATGACTTCCTTCCCGATCAGCCGGGCGAGCGGGACGATTTTCAACTCGCGCGTCTTCAATCCCTCGAGCAGCGCTCCGAATTCCGCGAGCAGTTTCGGAAGGTCGCCACCGCTCGGAATGACGTCGTGCAACACGACGATATCGCCGTGGGAAACCGTCCGCAGTACCCGCCGCGCCAGGTTTCCGATGCGGCGATTCCCGAAGTCGACCGCGCGGCAACTGTAGTTGACGCAGAACATCCCCAGTTCCAGCAGGATGCGCCAGAGCCGGGAGTTCGTGATGCCGACCGGAGGGCGGAACGCCAGCGGAACGATTCCGAATTGCGCGAAAACGGCCTGCGCTTCCGCGATCTCGCGTCGCAGCGTCACCGCCCCCCGGAACATCAGGAACGGGTCGTGGTGGAGGGAATGGTTGCAGACCGCGTGGCCGCGCGCCAGGACATCGCGCACGAGATCCGGGTGCCGGGCTGCTTTTTTTCCCGTCATGAAAAAGGTGGCCGACGCGTCGTACCGATCCAGCAGGTCGAGCAGCGGCGGCGTCACCGCCGGGTCGGGTCCGTCGTCGAATGTCAGCGCGACCCCCCTCTGGTCCCTGCCGCCCCGGCTTACGATCGGGAGGAAGAAGTTCAACCACGGCAGGAACGGCGCGACGGCGCAGGCCAGTAGAAACGCGGCCAGCGGCAACGGCGCCAGGCGGGCGTCGACGAGGAGGAGGAGCCCGTAAAGCTGGAATGCGCCCAGTCCGACGAAGTGAGCGGGTGAGAGCGGACAGATCATCGGGGAAACCCATCCCCGGAACCGGGCGAACGGTGGTCGACGAAGGTCCTCGGCTTCCGGCGTCCCCCCTCGTAAAGCAAGGCATCGACGGCCGCGGGCGAGTCGAGCACGATGGCGGGCGTCACGCGCGCCTTGGCCAGCAGTGCCTCGCCGACCGCGTCGCGGAACGCGGAATCGCCTGCCCGGTGCGTCCCCACCCGGACGAGCAACCGGTCGGTGCCGTCTGGCTCGGTATCCGCAACGAGCACGAAATTCTCGACGCCTTCGATCGCGACCAGCGCGTCCTCGATCGTCTTCGGGTAGACCGTCGTTCCCTTGATCTTGAGCCGGTGCGCCTTGCGCCCAAGGATCGGCCCGATCCGCATCCCGCCGCGGCCGCACGGGCAGTCGCCCGGGACGGCGAAGGTGATGTCGCCGGTCCGGTAGCGGATCAGCGGCATCGCCTCGACCTGCAGCGTCGTGATGAGCAGTTCGCCCGCGTCGCCCGGCGGAAGGGGCCTGCCCGCCTCGTCGACCACCTCGGCCAGCAGGATGTCGGGATGACTGTGAAGGCCCCGGTGCGCGGGACACTCGTGAAACGCCGCGCCCGCCTCGGTCAGTCCGTAAGTCGAGAAGAGTTCGCTGCCCCAGGCATCCTCGATGAGGCGGCCCAGCGCGTTCGACGCGAGGTCCGCGCCCCGGATCGCGTCGCCGATCAGCAGCGCCTTCCGCGGTGCGACGGCGCGCAGGTCGATGCCCGAATCCCGCGCCAGCCGGGCGAGGGCGGCCATCATCGACGGCACCGCGACCATCCCTTCGGGGCGGAGCGCCCGCAACAGGTCGAGGTGCCGCTGCGCGGGCTGGACTCCGACGCGGATCGCCGTGGCGCCGACTTTCCGGATTCCCTCGTGGTAGGCGAGCCCCGCGACGAACAGGTTGTCCATCGTCGCGGCGAGGTGGAACCGCATCCCCGGCGCCGCGCCCATCCAGGAAAATCCGCGACGCTCGTTTTCGGAGAGCCGTTCGACGTCGTTGCGCGTCATCGGGATGAAGACCGGCGAACCGGTCGTCCCGGTCGTCGAGACCAGTTCGGCGACCTCCCGCGCAGGAACCGCGAGAAAATCGTCGGGGCGAGCCTGCAACGCCTCTTTCGAGGTCGTCGGCAGCAACGCAAGGTCGGCGGCTGTCCGGACGGGACCGGTCGACGCCAGCGTCTCCCGGTAATAAGGAGATCGTGCGATCGCGCGATCGACGGTCTCGGCCAGCAGTCGGTCCCGGATCCGGGCGATTTCGCCGGCAGGCCGTTCGTAGATGTCCGGGTGGAAGATCATCAATTCTCCCGCGCCTTGTCCGTCGCCAGCGCCCGCAGGAATCCATCGACCGTCACGGCGTCGATCCCGGCCAGAAGGGGTACCGTTTCGTCGACCAGGCACGCCACCATCCCCTGCGCCGTTTCCAGCCCCGGAAACAGTTCCTTGAAGCGGCGGATCCCGTCGGCCATCGACCGGGACGGCGTTCGGGACAGTTTGAACTCCACCGGAATCACCTGCCGGAAAGCCGTTTCGACCAGCAGGTCGACCTCGAGTCCGTTGCTCGTACGCAGATGATAGAGCGGTGGCCGCTCCCCCCTGGCATTGAAGCGCTTCAACGCTTCCTGGATGCAGAAATTCTCGAACAGCGCCCCCGACATCGGCCCCTGCAGGAGGTGACCTTCGTCCCGAATGCCGGTGAGGTAGCAGACCAGGCCGCAATCGGTGAAATAGACCTTGGGCGCCTTGACGATCCGTTTCCCCGTGTTCGCGTGATACGGGGGCAGCAGGAAGACAAGCCGGCTCGCCTCGAGAATGGAGAGCCAACTCTTGATGGTCGGGACGCTGACACCCACTTCTCCCGCCAGCTCGGACTGGTTGAGCATCTGGCCGCAGCGGGCCGCCAGCAGTTGCATGAACCGCTGGAAATCGCGCAGGTTGCCGATGTTGTGGAGCGTCCGGACATCCCGCTCGATGTAGGTCTGCAGATACGAGCCGTACCAGTCGCCGACGCTTTCCGGAGTATCGACGACCAGTTCCGGCCACGACCCGCGCAGGCAGGCGTCGCGGAAACAGGACAGGCCATCCGCCATCGGGATGGCCCGCCGTTTTTCGGCCACGGAAAAAGGAAGCAGGTCGAGCAGGCCGATCCGGCCGGCCAGCGAATCGCCCAGATCTCGAATCATCGTGAACTGCTGGGATCCGGTGAAAACGTACCACCCCTTCCGTTTCCGGTTCGCATCGATCCGTATCTTGATGTAGGAAAGAAGGCCGGGAGCCAGCTGGATTTCGTCGATGATGACCCGGTCGCCCGCGGCATCCAGAAACAGCTCGGGGTCGGAGATTGCCTGTTCGCGCAACAGCGGGTTATCGAGGGTGACGTAACGGTAACCGGGCAACTGGTGCCGGAGAAGGGTGGATTTGCCCGTCTGGCGGGGGCCCGTCACCGCAATGCTCGGAAACGAGACGAGCATCCGCTTCAGCGCCGGCTCGATATCGCGGTGGATGTAATTCATGTCAATAAGGTACACCCAAGCCATGATGAATGCATATATGAAGTTGCACTTTATATATTCATGCTATCTGTTCCCCGGCGGGGGCAGGTCGGGACGCGCCCCCCGGTAGAACCGAAGCAGCAGGACCGCCGCGAGGGCGGCCAGCGCAGCCGCCGCCTTCCACCCGCCCCACCTGACGAAAAACCACAAGGCGGCCAGGATGCCCGCGGAACAGGCCGCGAAACCCGCGAGCGACGCCACGTAACGGCGGTCGGCTACGCGCATGCCGGAAGAAAATCCCGCACGGGAACGAACGCCAGGTGGCGCATCAGGCCGCCCAGTTTCGCGGCGGCGCCCGGCAGGTTGAACCCGGTCATGAACCGGCGGGCGACGGGCAGCGGCAACCGGGGCGGATCGGGATCGAGTTCCCACGGGTGGAGATAGACCATCGCCGGATCGCCTTCCCGGTTCATCCTGCGAATTTTCGAGAGGATGTAGAAGTAGGGCGTCAGCCGGAGCGCGAGACCGCCGGTGAACGGAATGTTTTCTCCGAAACAGCGGATGGTGGTCAACGGAAACTCGAAGATCTCGCCGGCCGGCGTCGCGATGGATCCGGGCTTCCGCGGGAAAGCGGGCGACCCCATCCGCGTCAGCGGCACCATGCTCGAATCGTAGAGGATGCCGCGGCGCCGCAGGATCTCGAGCGCCCACGACGTGTGCGGGCGCATCGACCATTCGGGCGCCCGGTGCCCGACGACGGGCGTGCCGGACGCCGAACCGATGGCGTCGAGCGAGCGCAGGAGGTCTTCCTCGAACGCCTCCGGCGTCATCTCGTAGATCCGCCGGTGGAAATGGCCGTGCGTCGCCACCTCGTGCCCCTCGGCCGCCACCGCACGCACCAGGGCCGGTTCCCGCTCGGCGATGCGGCCCAGCACGAAGAAGGTCGCCCGGGCGCCGTGCCGCCGGAGGAGCGCGAGGACCCGGTCGGTGTTTTGCGCCACGCGGCTTTCGAACGCGTCCCACCCCGCCGGATCGGCGCACGCCGCCACCCCGCAGATGTGGTACCAGTCCTCGAGGTCGACGGTCAGCGCGTTCTTCATTTACGGTTCCGGGGCGTCTTCCGGCGTCAGAGGGAGAGGGCGCGCAGCGCGAGGTAGACGGACGACTCGCCGCCGCGGTTGAAGCCGTGCGCGAAGCCGAGGGCAGGCTCGATCTTGAGCCAGTAGCCGAGCGTCATGTCGAGCCGCGTCTCGATGCCGGCGCCCGTGCGGGTTTTCCCGTCGGATCCTTCGCCCCACGTCCGGCCGGCGTCGAAGAAGAGCGCCGCGTGCACCCGGTCGAAGAAGAACGGCGTCGTACCCGGCCCCCGGAAAATATTGTAGACGGGCGCCCGGTATTCGACCGAACCGGTCGCGATCTTCTCGCCCGCCCGAAACCGGACCGGATAACCGCGGAGCGGAAAGGCGACCAGGTCGGCCGGGGGGCCGCCGAGTTGGAACGCCCCCTGCGCCGGCCGTTCGCCGTCGGAGAGACCGCCGCGCACGTCCAGCGCGACGACATGGTGGCGCGTCGCCCGCCACGGCACCGCCAGGAACTCGTTCCACGACGCCGTGTACTCCCTGCCGTCCAGGTCGCTCCCCCACCGCCGGTCGTAGTCGCGGAAGGCAAGGGAGACTTTCCGGCCCTCTTCCTCGCTGATCGAGTGCGGATAGCGGAGCGCGTTCGAATACGCGAGCCGGGCGAAGAGGTTGTCCCGGCGCCCTTCGAAGACGGGAAGCGGCATTCCGTCGAACCGCCCGCCGGAGAGCGGCGTCAGCGCTTCCTCCTTCTTCAGTTGATAACCGACACCCGCCGTCAGCCCCGACTCGACGCGCAGGATCGGCGCGACCGCCTCGAGCACGAGACCGCTCTCGCGTTCCCAGTAGTCGCCCCGCCGGAAAAGGTCCGAATAGAGCGCCGGAAGCGAATACGCTTTCACGATCAGCGTCGGCGGCAGCGAATCGTTGGCGTATTCCGCCGCGAAATAACCCGCCCCGCTCGAGAGCCCGACTCCGCCTTCGGCGAACCAGGCATGCCGCGCAAGCACGTCCTGCCCCGCGGTGAACGCCCCCGCCACGGCACCCTCGTGATCGGCGAAGAGCGCGGGAAGCCAGAACCTGGGTGCCAGCGTCGGGAGCGGACTGTATCCGCCCGCCGGGACCGCGGACGCATCGCGCGCCATCTCTCCCGCGATCCGGGACCTTTCGTCGCCGATCCCGTCGAACACCGCCGCGTACTTCCGCAGGGAAGGCCCGGCCTCGTCGCGCCACCCGGCCGGCGAATACGGCACGGAGGCGATCCGGAACCCGGAGGCACGGTAGCTGGAATAGGCGACCGTGCGGCCGTCCGGCGAAACCTCGGGGTGGAACGCCCCGCCGAGCAGGTGCGTCACCTGCCGCCGGTCGCCGCCGGACGTCGCGTTGCAGGCGAAGAGGTTGAACACCCCCGTCTCACCCGACATGTAGAGGAGCGTGCGGCCGTCCGGCGACCAGGCGGGCGTCGCGATCGGCGCCGTCGTCTCGAAGAGTTTCCGGTTATGGCGGCCGTCGAGTTCGTAGATGTACAGGCCGCTGACGCCGTCCTCACCCGTCGCGACGTAGGCGACCCGCCCGCCGTCGGGCGACCAGCGCGGCCCCGAGATGCGAGCCCGCGAGAGGTGCGTCACGTTGTCGACCCGGAAACCGTCCTTCTCCGGCGACAGGATCGCGAGATTCCGGTCGCCCGACCCCGTGACCACCGCGGCAAAGAGCTGCCCCTCGGGACCGGCGTCGACCTCGCTCAGCCGGAGGCCGCGCGTCATCCGTTTCACGACCCCGCCCCGGACGTCGAGCCGGTAAAGATCCTGGTAAAGCTTGGACCCGTCGAAGATCTCGGCCTGGCAGAAATAGAGCGCCCCGCCGTCGGGCGACCACGACAGCGCCCCGTCGGAGATCACCCGCCGCGCCGCATCCCGCGGACGGCCGCCGTCGGCATCCGCCAAAACGATCGTCTCGTGGCGGTGCGGATCGCGCCGCGCCCAGGCCAGGTGCTTCCCGTCCGGCGAATACCGCGGGCGGGTCAACGATTCACCGTCCCCGGCCACTATCCGCTCTTCCGTCGGCGGCAGCTGCATCAGTGCCGCAAGGCTCCGCTTCTGCCCGGCCTTGAGGTCGTCGACCATCTCGAGGTAAAGCGACTTGTAGCCGTTCTCCGCGAAAAGCTGCTCGGGCGCCCCGTTGAGCAGGTAGGGAGCGCGTCCCGCATGCTTCAGGTTGAGCCGCCCCGGTGCGTCCTCGCCCCGCGTTCGGGCGATGTACGACACGAGTTTCGATCCGTACAGGTAGGGCATGTGGCCGTCCGGCCAGTCGGGGAGCGATTCGTTGATCCGGTCGACCGTAGGCACCCGGTCCTCGGCCACGTCCATCCGGAACACCATGTCGTAGAAGACGCTGTTGTCGCGCCCCCGGTCCGTGAAGGCCGATTCGGCCCAGGTCGCCATCCCCTCGTGCCACCAGCGGGGCAGGAAGGTGTTGGGCGGGGCGGCGGCCAGGAAGGTCAGGATCGAGAGCAGGTCGGCGGCGGGGACCGGCTTGCCGAAGATCTTCCGCGTGATGGCCGAGTAGCCGCGCGCCGGGTCGCTGGTCAGGATGTGGGCGTACTCGTGGACGATCACCCCTTCGAGCCACGCGTCGTATTCGCCGAGCGTCGAGTCGAGGTCCGGCGGCACGGGGAAGACGTAGATGGTGTTGTACGGCAGGGCGGTCGAAAACCCGTTGGTGTAGTCGAAGGCGTCGACCAGGACGAGCTGCGTCTTTCCGGCGGGCTCCCACCCGAGCGGCCCCGTCATCCGGCGGTGCGCCTTCTCGGCGTAGCCGGCGGCCAGCGCCCCCACGTTGTCCAGCCCCTCGTGGAAATGGACCGAGAAATGTTCCGTCTCGATCGTCTTGAACCGGAACGAGCTGGTGATCGACCCCGCGAATGATGGAATCGCGTACGACAGCAGCAGGATCGCGATCAGGGCCGTTCGTCTCATGGCGCCTCCGGCAAAGTGAGCGGTCATCCCGCGATCGCCCGGCGGAATGTCGGGTTTCCTGCCAGCGCCAGGAGCGATGCCACCCGGCCGAATGCCGGCATCGGGTCGTCCCACGAAAGCAGGTCGTCGGGCACGGAAAAATCGAGCAGCCCCGGCTTCATCCGGAAGCGCTCCGGGCTCGACAGGAAATGCATGAGGTCGCCGTGGAGCAGCGACCGGCTCCGGATCCCCGCCGGGCAGGGAGGCACGGACGGGATATCCCCTTCCATCGCCATCCGGTAGAGCAGCACGGGGAAATCGACGCCGCACGCGATGGCGTGGCCGAGCGAGCCCCAGAATCGCGGGTTGACCTCGAGCAGTTTCGGGAGGCCGTCTCGCGGGTCGACCTTGAATTCGACCATCGCCGGCCCGATCCACCCCATTGAGGCGAGGAGCGAGGTGGCGATTTCGCAGAGCGGCGCGTCGTCGACGCTTTCCCGCAACGTGGCGGGTCCGCCGGCGACCGGATATTCCCGCAACCGCCGATAGGCGAGCGCCGCCCGCGGCTGCGAATCGAAGTTCATCAGGACGGCCACGCCCAGCGCCGCGCCACCGCCCGGCAGGCATTCCTGGACGATCGGGGCGGGATAGCGCGCATGAACACCGGCGTACGCCGCCGCGAACGCTTCGGCCGACTCGACCTTCCGGATTCCGCGGCCGCCCGACGATCGGCGCGGCTTGACCAGCACCGGGTAAGGGAGCCGGCCCGCCAGCCCCGCAGCCGCCTCGGGCCCCGAAGGCGAAAACGTCCCGGGGCAGGCAATGCCGAGCCGCGCGGCTTCCGCCATCACCTCGCCCTTGTCGTTCAGCCGGTCGGCGACGGACGGTTCCGCGAACGGGATCCGGGCGAAGCGGGACAATCTTTCCCGGTGAGCCGTCACCAGCCGCTGCGTCGCGTATTCCATCGGCATCACGACGTCGTACCGGCCGCCGGCCAGTTCCCCTTCGAGCGCATCGAGAAACGGCCCGGGCGCGTCGACCGGCGACGGGTGGACGAAGCGCCGGGAACAGTGCTTCGAGAAAAACGCCGTCGCGAAGCGGGTGCACTCGCCGACCCCCACGTGCAGGCCGGCGCGACCCAGCGACCGCACGGCCGCGACGCTCTTGTTCCAGTAACCGTCGAGGACGAGGACACCGCCCCGGCCGGGTGGCGAGAGCGGCCGCCCCGGATCAGGGTCCATCGATGCCGCTCGCGGCTCGTTCCTTCGCGTCCCAGACCCGGACGCCGGGCGGCAATTTGAGCGTGAAGGCGTCGGGCGGGAGCGGCGGATTGATCGCCACGTCGCTCAGCGCCGTTTCGGTCCGGTCGCCCTTCGCCCCGAGGACGACGATCCGATCCGGGATCGCCTGATCCTCGCGCTGGAGCACCGTGATCGACGTCACGACGCGCTGGAACCAGCGCGCCTTCGGTTTCAGCGTCATCACGAGCACCCCGTCCTTCCGCGCCACGTCGACATGGAACCGCTTCTCGAGGTCGGCGAGCGTTCCGCCCATCCCCGTCGACATGAACTCGACCGCCATCCGCGCCGCGAACTGGTCGCGCTGGTCGTGCCGCTCGGCCTCCTCCCGGTCGGGGTGGTAAACGGTCATACGGGTGCCGTCGGCGACGACGATCCGCCGCTCGGGCTTCTCCGACTCCCAGCGGAACCGGTCGGGCTTCCCGAAGAGGATCCGTCCCCCGGTCGCAGCCTCCGCCATGAGGAGCGGGGAACTTTTCTTCTGGGTCACGTTGGCCCGGAACGACTGCAGGCCCGCCTGCCGGCCGCGAAGCTGCTCGAAGAGCGCCGTCCGTTCGGCGCCGGTCACCGGCCCGTCGGACGCCATCCCGGCAACCGGGACGAAAACGACCGCCAGCAGCGCGAAGAGCGCCGCGAGAAGGGCGGCGGCCCGCCGGGAATGCGGGCTAGTCAAGGCCATCCTCGACGCGCGTCCGGTGGGTCGGCCCCGAGTTGTAGCTGCAGAAGGGATAGAGCCGGCCGTCGGGAGCGGAGTAGTGGACGCCGCAGCGCGACACCCGCTCGACGTCGTAGTTGTAGCCGTCCATGAAGTGCATCCCGAGGACGAAGAAGGTCTTGTAGGTGTGGCCCGCGTGGCTTTTGTCCCAGGTGTATTTCTTCTCGGCGAAGCCGTCGAGCGTCTGGAGGAAGCGGGTGAACCCCAGCCCTTCGGGCGCCCGGTCGGCGCGGAAGTGGTGGTTCAGCGCGTGGAGCGCCTTCATCTTCGAGAGCGCCTTGAATCCGAACCCGCCGCCCCCGGCCTGCGCGAGCCGGTCGACGTCGGCCAGGAGCCCCTTGAGGTCGAGGAAGCGGGTGAGCGGCACCGCGTTCCGGTTCTCGTCGACGAAAAGGAGCGACATGATGCCGCAGTGCGGATGGCAGGCGTGGTTGACGAAGGTCGTGCCGGCCAGGGAGCCCGCGAACCGGATCAGAGGGGCCGCGGCGGAAAGCGGGAACCAGTCGCCATTGCGCGTGATCCCCGACTGCGCGTCGAACGCGTGCGCAAGATCGGAGAGGGTGAACCGTTTCGCCAGGCGCTCTTCCTCGGGATAGCGGCCGGTGAACGTCATCGGCTGGAACGAGATGCCCGAGACGACGTCGAGGTTCTCGAACGCCAGCCGGAACAGGTCGCCGATCTGGCCGTCGTTGACCCCCTTGACGATCGTCGGCACGAAGATGATCCGGAGCCCCGCCCGCCTCGCCGATTCGATCGTGCTCATTTTCGTCTCGAACAGGTCCCGGCCGCGCAGGGTGCGGAACACCGCGTCGGTCACGCCGTCCATCTGGAGGTAGAGATACTGGAGTCCCGCCTCCCGGGCGCGCACCGCGAAATCCGGGTCGGCGAGCATCAGCCCGTTGGTGGCCGCCTGGATGTGCGAGAAGCCCTGCCGGGCCGCCTCGGCCACGATCTCGAGAAACTGCGGGTGGATCGTCGGTTCGCCGCCCGAGAACTGCACCGCGAAGGCGGGCGCGGGTTTCTGCTCCCGAAGTTTCCGCAAGGTGGCGGCCGCCTGTTCGAACGTCAGGTCGTAGGACTGCCGGTTCGCGTCGGCGAAACAGACGTCGCAGGCGAGGTTGCAGCGGCTGGTCAGGTCGATGTTGGCAAGCGAGGTGTGGGTCGTGTGGGCCGTGCAGATGCCGCACCGGTCGGGGCAGGCGCCGGAACCGGGGGGCGCGTTCTCGAAACCGCGCCCGTCGCCGGCCGGCCACGATTCGAGCGCGAGAAACATTTCGGCGTCGGAAAACACGATATCGGTGAAAGGGCCGTGGTCGGGGCAGGTTTTCCGCATCATCACGCGGCCCGCGTCGACGGTTTCCTCGGCCTGGATCCCTTTGCCGCACTCGGGGCAGATCGACGGGATCGTCTTGGGAAGCGACCGCGTCATCGGCGTGATCTTCACCCCGCCCAACGTGCACGCACGCTCGCCCGAATCCCCTTCTGCAATCGCCTTGCCGCCCCCCGATATCCTCATCCGCCTCTGCCTCGCTCCGCCGTACATTTCAACCGATCGGCGTGAAATTGTACCACTGGTCCGGATAGCGCCGGATGACCCGCTCGAGCGCCTCGGCCACGGTCCGTGCGTGTTCCGTTTCGTCGCCGGATGCCACGAACGGCGGCTCGACGATCACCTTGTAGCCGGTCCCTTCCCGAACGACGAACGACGTCAGGATGAGCGAGCCGGTCGCCCGGCTCAGCGCAAACGGCCCGCGCGGGAACGGGTGCATCCCCCCGAAGAATCCGGCCTGCACGCCGCCTGCCTCGCCCCACCGGTCGACCAGGAGCGCGACCACCTCGCGCCGCTTGAGCGCAGCCATCATCTCGAGGATCACGAAGGGCGACCCGTCCATCACGATGGTCCGGACGTTGTGCCCGTCGCGGTGCGACTCCCGGATCCCGTCGATCTCGGGACGTCCCTCGCGGACCGTCACCACATTGGTCTTGACGCCGTTCTGGCCGAAATGGAAACTGCCCAGTTCCCAGTTGCCGATGTGGCCGGTCACCAGGACGATCCCCTTCCCCGACGACAGGGCGGCGTCCATGTGCTCCCTGCCTTCGAAGACGCCGATCTCGGCCTGGATCGCCTCGGGCGTCATCGACGGAAAGCGGCCGTAGTCGACCAGCGCCCGGGTGAAATTCCGGAAGACGCCGCGCGCCAGGCGTGCGATTTCGGCAGGCGCCGCATCGGGGAAGACACGCCGCAAGTTGCCCCGCACCGCCGCGTCACGGTCCGGATAACCGAGGCGGCTCGCGTCGCCGACCTGGTCCGCGATCCGGTATAGGAGCGACCGGGGCACATGCCTCCCCGCGGCGAAGCCGAGGCGGTAGAACCAGGGTGCATCGAGCAGATGCCGGAAGGGTTTGACGGCGGTCACCCGATAAAAATACCACATCGTTCCGGCTCACCGCACGGTTACACTAGCGCAATGAAAGTACTGCTGCTCCGGCCCTACCCGGGCGACGAACGGTTCGGGCTCGGTCCATTCTTCCGCGTCGAACCGCTGGGACTCGAATACGTCGGCGCCGCGCTGCGCGCCGCCGGCCACGATCCCGTCGTGGCCGACCTTCGTTTCAGCCCGAAATCGGCCGCATCCTGGGTTCGCCGGACGCGCCCCCGGCTCGTCGGCATCTCGTGCGCCCACGCCCTCGAATTCGACCGGGTCCTGGACACCGCCCGCGAGATCCGGCGCGCCGCGCCCGACGTCTTCATCCTGATCGGCGGACACGCCGCGGCCGCCTGCCCGTTCCCGTTCGAGTGCGATTCCGTCGACGCGATCGGGGTGGACGACGGCGAAGAGATCGTTCCGATGCTCGCCGATGCGCTCGACCGGAAGTCGCCCCTCGCCGCCGTGCCCGGCCTCCGCCTCCGGACTGCCGGCGGGTGGTTCGGGACGCCCCCGCTCCCCGAACGGACCCCGCTCGACAAGGTTCCGCTCCCCGCGCGCGACCTGGTCTCCCGCCACCGGAACGGGTACCACTGCCTCCTCTTCAAGCCGGTCTGGCTCGTCGAGACGGCGCGCGGCTGCCCGCACCGGTGCAGCTTCTGCTCGGTCTGGCAACTCTACGGCCGGTCGTGCCGCGAGCGGTCGATCGAGGCCGTGGCGGAAGATTTCGCGACGGCGGGCGACGCGATCTTCGTCGCCGACGACCTGTTCTGGAACAACCCGCCCCGCAGTCTCGAACTGGCGGCGGGGCTCAAGAAACGCGGCATCTTCAAGCGGTGGCTGCTGGTGCAGACGCGCACCGACGTGATCGTCCGCAACCCCGCCCTGCTCGAGGCGTGGCGGCCGCTGGCCGAGCATTTCGACATCTTCCTGGGGCTCGAGGCGGCGACCGACGACGGGCTCGCGCAACTCGACAAGGGGGCCGGCGTCGGCGACAGCGTCGAGGCGGTCCGCATCGCGCGGGACTTCCGTTACGGCGTCAACGGCAACTTCCTCGTCGACCCCGACTGGAGCGAAAACGACTTTCACGATCTTTGGGATTTCGTCGCGCGCCACGGGCTGCAGCGCGCCGGCTACACGATCCTGACGCCGCTGCCCGGCACCGACTATTTCGAATCGGTGCGCGGCCGGCTCGAAGGGCAGCCGTGGCACAAGTTCGACATGCACCACGTCTTGTGGGAGCCAAAGCTTGGGGCGAAGCGGTTTTTCGAGCTGTACGCCGAGACGTGGCGACGCTCGATCCTCAACACGGCCGGCGAGAAGAAGTGGACCGACTGGATGAAGCAGGTCAGGCCGTCCCAGATTCCGTACCTGCTCAGGATCCTCTGGCGGACCCAGGCGATGATGAAGCCGCAGGCCTACCTGAGCGAGCATGAACGGACGGGTACCGGAAACGGATGATCCCGGCCCGGGGGTATAATGAAAAGGAATATCGACGGAACATGCCGGAGAGGATCATCGCCATGCTGATCAGAAACCGTTTGGTACGGATACTCCTTGTTGTCCTGGGCGCCTGTTACCTGTCGGGATGCATCCTGCCGGCGCCGGTCCCGACCCGGACGATGGATTTCGAGGAGGGGATCCGGGCCCTCGCCCTTTCGCTGGGGGACCAGGCCGAGAAGTCCACCCTCGGAAACATGCTGAACAAGGTCGTCATCAACCAGGTGACGAAGCACAAGCAGATGAAGAAGCTGGTCATCGACCCGATCATCGACGCCGAGTCGGGCTATCCCGTGAAGGTGAACGCGCGAATCGCCGAGATCGTTTCCCTCGAGATGATGAACCGCTTCGAGGTCACCGGGATGATGAACCCGGAAAACCTGGATGCGTCCGAACTGGTGCTCGCCGGGATGGTGACGATCGCCGAAAAGAACGGAGATGCGGGCGGGGCGTACAAGGTCTACGGCACCGTGTTCGAGAAGGCGACCGGGAAGATCCTCGCCTCCGCGTCGGTTCGCGTCAACCGGTTCAACACGGAACCGATGGAGATCTACAAGGACAGCCCGACCTTCGTGAAAGGAAGGAATTACGACGATTTCGCGGCGTCGGTCAAGAAGTCGTCGGGCGGTGCCGTCGAGAAGGGGTATCGGGACCGGCTGGCGGCGAAATCGGTGCTGGTCAAGGCGGACGCCCTTTACGAGAAGAAGGATTACCGGAAGTCGATGACGATCTACGATCAGGCGGCCGGCGGCGACGGCGCATCCCAGCTCGACGTGCTCAACGGCCGGTTCGCGACCCTCTTCCGGCAGGGGCGGTTCGACGACGCCGAAAGCGTCTATGCGAAGCTGATCCGGGCGAGCATCGCCGAAACGAGCGAGGTCGCGACGAAGATCACCTTCCCGCCGAATTCAGTATCCCCGGTCGAGGGGAAAGCCAACCTGTACAACATCTACCTGAAAGAGATCGCGCTCCTCGTCGCGGCCGGCCCCGAGTGCCGGATCAAGATCATCGGGCACAGCAGCAAGAGCGGGAAGGAATCGTACAACGAGAACCTCTCGCTGCAACGCTCCGCCTGGATCCAGAAGAAGATGACGTCTTTCGCGGCGGGGGTCGCCGGCAAGTCCGAGACGATCGGGCGCGGATTCCAGGAGAACATCGTCGGCACCGGGGCGGACAACAGCACCGATGAGATCGACCGCCGCGTCGAGTTCAAGTTCGACCGGTGCGGAGCACGGTGAGGCGCGACCTGGACCGAAGGATCAACCGTGGCTGATCCCGTGCATTTCGGGCGGTACCGGATCGAGCGCGAGCTGGGGTCCGGATCGATGGGCGTGGTCTACCTCGCGCTCGACCCGAAGATCGACCGGCTCGTCGCGGTCAAGATCCTCCGGAACGACCGCGTCCAGACCGAGGCGTTCGCGAAGCGTTTCCTGAAGGAGGCCAAGGTGATCGGCCGCCTTTCCCACCCCGGCGTCGTGACGATCTACGACATGGGCGAGGAGCAGGGAACGATCTACATCGCGATGGAGTTCCTCGAAGGCCTCTCGCTGGCCGACGTCATCTCGGTCCGTCGACTCGACACGGCCGAACTGCTCGGGCTCGCCATCCGGATCGCCGAGACACTCGACTACGCGCACCGAAAGGGCGTCGTCCACCGGGACATCAAGCCGAGCAACATCATCGTGACCCCCGACGGCGGGATCAAGATCACCGACTTCGGGATCGCCCGGATCGAGGACGCGACGGCGACGCTCCAGACCCAGGCCGGCGAGATCATGGGAACCCCGGCGTACATGTCCCCCGAGCAGGTCGTCGGGCACGTGGTGGACGGACGGTCCGACCTCTTCTCGCTGGGGGTCATCCTCTACGAGATGACCGCCGGCCGAAGGCCTTTCGGGGGAGACGGAAAAACGCTGCTCGCCATCTTCAACGAGATCATGCAGGTCACGCCGGCGGAACCGGCGGCCCTCTCGGCTTCGGTGCCCCCGGCGCTCTCGGCACTCATCATGAAGGCGCTGGCGAAAGAGCCCAGTGACCGCTTCCAGACGGGCGCCGGGATGGCCGAAGCGCTGAAGAAATGCCTGCCGTTGCTCGCCTCGCCGGATTCCGCCACGATTTTCATGGCGCCGCCCGCAGCGGTCGCTCCCGCCGGGCCGCCTTCCGCGCCACCCGTGCCATCACCGTCGCGACCGGTTCCGGCGGCGGCCAGCCCCCCGCCATCGAGTGCGCCGATTGCCTCGACCGCGGCCGGCGCGAAAGCTCCCGCCTCCACCGCCAAATCACCCGGCGTCGAGAAGAAGCGGTCGCTCGCGATCCCCGCGGCCGTCGCCGCCGTCACGCTGGCGATCGCGGCCGGCGGGTTCTACACGCTTTCCCGCCGCGCGCCCGAACCGCCCGCAAAGCCGACACCGTCGATGGCGCCCGCTCGTGCGACGGCGACGACACCAACGGTGACCGCCCCGGCCGCCCCCCCCGAGTCCCGGTCACCGACTCCGGGTTCGACGCCCGCTCCACCCGCACCCGTTGCGGCGCCGACGCCAGCCCCTGCCCCTACCGCGAC
>JANXQJ010000170.1 GCA_025356865.1 Deltaproteobacteria bacterium
AAGCGCGAGCACTACGAAAAGCCCAGCGTCAAGCGCAAGAAGAAAGCGTTGGCGGCCAGGAAGCGCGCTTTGAAGAAAATGAAAAAGATGAGTCGGTAACACGGATGTCGCTATACGAACGGTTGCGGCAGGATATGCAGAAGGCGGCCAAGGAGCGCGACTCCTTGGCCCTTTCTGCTTTGCGGATGGCGCTGGCCGAGATCAAGAACAAGGAGATCGAGGCGCACGGACCGCTTCCCGACGAGGCTTTGCTCAAATTGCTCGCGTCCATGGTCAAGCGTCGCCGCGAGTCGATCGAGATGTTCACGAAGGGCAACCGGCTCGATCTGGCCGCACGGGAGGCCGCCGAGATCAAGGTGCTCGAGGTCTACCTGCCCCAGGGGTTGCCCGAAGCCGAAGTCGAGGCGATCGTCCGCGAGACGGTTCTCTCGGAGGATGCGAAAGGCGCGGCCGACATGGGGCGCGTGATGAAGGCGCTCATGCCGAAACTCGCGGGTCGTGCCGACGGCAAGATGGTCAACGAGATCGTCCGCCGAATCCTGACCGGGTAACGTTTGGGAGGCCGGATATCCGAAAGTTCGATCCGGGAAATACGGGACAGGGCCGACATCGTCGAGGTCGTATCCGAAACCGTGCCGCTGTCGCGAAGCGGCTCCGGCTACCGGGGGCTGTGTCCGTTCCACCGGGAGAAAACGCCCTCTTTCCACGTTCACCCATCCAGACAGATTTTCCACTGCTTCGGTTGCGGCGAGGGTGGTTCGGTCCTGCATTTCCTGATGAAGGCGCGCAACCTCGGCTTTGCCGAGGCGGTAGAAGATCTGGCCGACCGGTACGGCATCGCGCTGAAATACGAACAGGGAGGCGGGGCGGCCCGGCCCGGCGAAGATCTCTACCGGGTGCTCCGGTTCGCGGCCGACTTCTATCGCGACCTGCTGCGTTCCTCCCCTTCGGCGACAGGCGCACGTGACCTCGTCCGCAAACGGGGCGTCGGCCCCGAGGCCGAACAGGAATTTTTCCTCGGATACGGCGGGACCGGAAGCGAACTGATCAAGGCGCTGGGCTCCGAGGGGATCGATCTCGTCCAGGCCGAAAAGGCGGGGCTCCTGCAGCCGAAAGAGGGCGGAGGGTTCCGCGAACGGTTTCGAGGACGGCTGCTCTTTCCCATTACCGATGCGCGGGGCCGGGTTTGCGGGTTCGGGGCGCGCGCCATGACCGACGGCGTGCAACCCAAGTACCTCAACTCGCCCGAGTCGCCTCTCTACAAGAAGAGCGCGGTGCTCTACGGTCTTTTCCAGGCGCTGCGGCCGATCCGCTCCGAGGGGCGGGTGCTGGTCGTCGAAGGCTACCTCGACCTCATCTCGCTCTGGCAGAAAGGGGTTCGCAACGTCGTGGCGACGTGCGGCACTTCGCTGACCGAGCAGCACGCCCGGATGCTCAAGCGACTGGCCGAAGAGGTCGTGCTCTTCTTCGACGGCGATTTCGCGGGCGAGAAGGCCGCAGGCAAGGCCGGCGCGCCGCTCTACGCGGCCGGCGTGAGCCCGCTGGTGCTCTTCCCGCCTCCCGGCCAGGACCCCGACGACTGGGCGAAGGCGCTTCCGTCGGGCGAACTGGCGCAAAAGGTTGCGGGGGCGATCCCGTTGCTCCAGCATATCGAGGCTCGGATCGCCGAAAAGTACGACTTGGGCGAGATTCGCGGCAAACTCGCCTACCTGCGCCGGGTGGGTCCCTACGTCGCCTGGGTGGTCGACGAAGCCGAGCGGCGTCTCTACGTCAGGCGGCTGGCGGCCGCGACCGGGCTGCCCGAGGACGACGTGGTCGCCCATCTCAAGCGGGCTGCGGCCGCGGGGGGAGTGCACCACGAAACGTCCGTGGATGCGCCGCATCCGATATCAGCCGGAAGCGGGCCCGGAGTTGCGGTGGGCGGAATGCCCGCCGTGGACAGTTGCGAAGGGATGCTGCTCCGGTTCCTGGCTGCAGACCCCGGGTTGATCGGCGAAGCGATGAACGAGGGACTCCCGCAGCTGGTGGGCGACGAAGGGATCCGGCAACTGATGGTCATGCTGGCCGGGCAGTCCGAAGCGGGCGAAGGTCCGACGCTCGAGGGGCTGCTCGACGACGATTCGGTCCCGGACGTCGTCCGGCGACGCATTTCGGCCGCGCTCGCCTGCGTCGCGCTGACCCCGGAAAAGGCGCGCGGCGGCTACCCGGAAATCGCGCTTGCGCTCCGGATCCGCGAACGCGAGCGGGAGGCCGAGCGCCTGGCGCGGGCAATCTGCGAGGCCGAGGAAAATGGCGATCGCGATGCGGCGCTGGCCGCGTCCGGCGAGCATATCTCGGCGCGCAATGAAATCGAACGACTGAAACGAAGACGAATCGATCTGACGAGGTGAGTCGGAATGGTCAGAAGGAAACCGGTTGAGGGGATCGACGAACTGGTCGAGAAGGGGCGCACCCAGGGCTTTGTCACGTATGAGGAGCTGAACAGCGTCCTTCCCGCCGACATCCTGTCGGGAGAACAGATCGACGACGTGATGGAAATCTTCGGCGAAAACGCGATCGAGGTCGTCGATGCGTTCGCCAAGGTTCCGCTCCCCGGGCGCAACAGCATGATCGGCGACGCCGAGTCCGGCGAAGACGAGGAAGCGGCGGTCGAGGAAGATGCCGCCGTCGAAGAGGAAGAAGACTTCGAATACCCGGGCGGCATCAAGGGTAACGACCCGGTCCGCCTCTACCTCAAGGAGATGGGGGCGATCCCGCTTCTCAACCGCGAGGGCGAGGTCAACCTGGCCAAGCGCATCGAGGACGGCGAACGCGAGATCGTTTCGGCCGTCAAGGATTGCACGATGTCGCGCAACGACCTGCTCGAGCTCGGCACCCGCCTCAAGTCCGGAGAACTCTACATCAAGGACGTCATCAAGGACCTCGACGACGAGTCGACCGAGGAAGAAGAGCAGGCGGCGCTCGACAAGGTCCTGAAGATCATCGCCCGCATCAAGAAGACGCTCGAGGCCGTCCAGGAGATGGACGACCGGCTTCGCAAGGGGAAGCTGCCCGAGAAGGAACGCCAGGCGCTCAAGGAGAAGCGGGAGCAGTCCTCCCGCAAGGCCGAAGACCTGATCCAGGACATCCACCTCAAGGACCGGCAGATCGAGAAGTTCGGCAGCAAGATCCGCAACTACGCCCTCCAGGTGGAGGAGGCCGAAAAAGATGTCAAGGCCTGCACCCTGAAGACCGGGATGAAAGAGGCGGAGCTGGTCAAGCGGCTTCACGAACTCCGGGACGACAGCAAGGAGATGGGCAAGTTCGCGATGAAGCTTCACGTTCCCAAGGATCGGCTGATGTCGATGGAGGCGTCCATCAAGGATGCCCGCAACACGATCCGGAAGATCGAGAAGGAGTCGGGACTCAAGGCGCTCGAACTCAAGGAAACGCGGGTGGCGATCGACGAGGCCGGGGCCAAGGTGCGCGAGGCCAAGCGCGAGCTGGTCGAGGCCAACCTCCGTCTCGTCGTCTCCATCGCCAAGAAATACACCAACCGCGGCCTGCAGTTCCTCGACCTCATCCAGGAGGGCAACATCGGCCTCATGAAGGCGGTCGACAAGTTCGAGTACCGCCGCGGCTACAAGTTCTCGACCTACGCCACCTGGTGGATCCGCCAGGCGATCACCCGGGCCATCGCCGACCAGGCGCGCACCATCCGGATCCCGGTGCACATGATCGAGACGATCAACAAGCTGATCCGTACCTCGCGCTACCTCGTGCAGGAGCTGGGCCGCGAGCCGAGCCCCGAGGAGATCGCCGAGCGGATGGACATTCCGCTCGAGAAGGTCCGCAAGGTGCTCAAGATCGCCAAGGAACCGATCTCCCTCGAGACGCCGATCGGCGAAGAGGAAGACAGCCATCTGGGCGACTTCATCGAAGACAAGACGACGGCTTCGCCGATCGACCAGGTCATCAACGTCGACCTCGCCGAGCAGGTCGACACGGTGCTCCGCAGCCTCACCGACCGCGAGCAGCGGGTTCTTCGCATGCGTTTCGGGATCGGCGAGAAGACCGACCACACGCTCGAGGAAGTGGGACAGGATTTCGACGTCACGCGCGAGCGGATCCGGCAGATCGAGGCCAAGGCGCTGCGCAAGCTGAAACACCCGAGCCGCAGCAAGCGACTCCGGACATTCATAGAGTGAGAACCCCTCCGATAGAGTACAATCGAGGTTTCTCACTCCAGGGGACCGCCGACCAAGCGGGAGGAAGAGTCGCCATGGATGGCGGCGGAAGGTCCCGCGGCCGCCAGCGGAGCGGAGGCATGGATGGCGGAGCGTGAGCTGGTACGGAACGCTCTGACAATGGTATTATGTTCGTTCACGTGGGCCCATAGCTCAGTTGGTCAGAGCCGCCGGCTCATAACCGGCTGGTCCCTGGTTCGAGGCCAGGTGGGCCCACCAATAAATATGGTAAAAAAACATATGACGCTCGCGCACCGAAAAATGTCCCTCGAGAATGCACCGGTTCCCGGTGCATTTTTCGTTTGGGGGCAGGCCCCCATTTCCCGCAGGGCGAGGTGCCTGTGACGGGCGCCGCCGCTCCCACCGTTCGCGATGTCTACGAGGCGCTCGACGCGGCGTGGCCCTTTGCGCATCGGGCCGACTGGGACAACGTGGGGATATTGCTCGGAGACCCCGGGCAGCCCGCCGGGCGCATCCTGGTCGCGCTGGATGCGAGCCGGGCGGCAATCGACCGGATGACCGCCATCAAGGCGTCCCTGCTGGTCACGCACCACCCGGTCATATTTTCTCCCCTCAAGTCGATTCGTCCCGACAGCCAATCCTCCTCAGCCGCCTTTTCGCTGGTCAAGGCGGGCGCGTCGGTCATCAGCGCGCACACCAACGCCGATTCCGCGCCCCGCGGCGTATCGTGGGCGATCGCCCGCCGGCTCGGGCTCGAGTTCATCCATCCGCTTGTTCCCGACGAGCCATCCGGGTCTGCATGCAAGATCGTGGTGTTCGTGCCGGCCGACAACGCCGACTCTATTTTCGCCGCCATGTCGGGCGCCGGCGCCGGGCGGATCGGGGAATATGCCGATTGCACTTTCCGCTCCGAAGGAACGGGCACCTTCGTTCCTTCCGGCCACGCCTCGCCGGCCGTGGGCGAAGGGGGCGGGAAAGTCTCCGTCCCCGAAATCCGGATCGAAACGGTCGTCGCCGGACCCGATCTCCCCCGCGTCCTGCGGGTGCTGCGCGATGCGCACCCCTACGAGGAACCCGCGATCGACGTCTATCCGCTCAAGGGAAGCGCGCTGGGGGGGGGCTACGGGGCCGTGGGCACGTTGCCGAAGCCCGCGCCGCTCAAGGACGTCCTCGACGCGATTCACCGGCGGCTCCGGTGCGACGGCGGCATCCGGATCGCGGGTCCGGCGCGCCGGACGGTGCGCCGTATCGCGGTGATGGGCGGCAGCGGCGCCGGATTCATTCGCGCGGCAGTCGAGGCGGATGCCGACCTGTTCGTGACCGGCGACGTCAAGTACCACGAGGCGCAGGAGGCGGATTTCGCCGGCATCACGGTGGCCGACGTCGGCCACGGCGCCTCCGAAAAATGGATATTGCCCGAATTTCGACGGGTTATCTCGGAGCGCTTCGGCGCGTCCGCCGACATCCGCATCTTTTTTGAAAGGGAGCCCCTGCGGCCTTATCGGCCGGGGGAGACACCGGGAGGGGAAAAAACTTGATGGAGCAGGTGAAGGTTCTGCTGGATCTGCAGGAGATCATGACACGCAGGCGCACGATCGAAGAGGAAAAACGGAAGGTGCCGCTCAACGTGGCCGACCTCAAGGCAGTTTTCGAAGAGCGCGAGGCGGCGTTCCTGGCAGCCGGCCAGGAGTTCGAACTGCTCCGGCAGCAGCGCCGCGACC